>JASFSB010000396.1:0-3290 GCA_050114615.1 Gammaproteobacteria bacterium | reverse complement strand
AGCGGACTCGGCCGCTGTCAGAGCATTCGTGATCGACCGCGCACATGCGCAGCTCGCTGAGCAGGCGTCGGCCACGGTGGAGCCCGAAGAAGCTGCCCCGTATCCCGATTGATCGGGAATTCCCGCGCCTACAGATTCTCCGCGTCGTGCCGACGTATAGGAAATGGCAACGCACTGTGCACCTGCCGGGAATGCGGCCGTTGAAGCGGCACTGTCGAAGGTGTCGCGTCTCGCCACGCTGCCGGAAATCACGACTCGGATCATCGAAATAGTCGACAATCCGAATGCGACTGCGAACGAGCTCGAGAAGCTCGTTTCGAGCGATCCGGTTTTGTCAGCGCGAGTCCTCAAAGTCGTCAACAGCTCGTTCTACGGATTGCCGGCATCGGTGAACTCGATCAAACAGGCAATCGTGCTGCTGGGAATGGGCGGACTGAAGAACATTGCGATCGCAGCGAGCCTCGCCAAGCTCTTCGGTGGAATGCCGACACAGGACGATTTCGACCCCCAGGGGCCATGGCAGCATTCCGCGGCAGTCGCCGCTGCGGCGAAGCTGATCTGCGATCACATCGATGGTAACGGCGAAGAAATGTTTCTTGCCGGGCTCCTGCACGATGTGGGCACGGTCATCGCGTTACAGGCAATGCGCCGGGAATTCGGCGGGCTGGTCGAAAGACGCAGCGATAAGCCTGACGAAGCTTATGAGACCGCCGAAAGACTTTGTCTGGGTGCCACGCATGAAGAATTCGGAATTGCTTTGTGTCGGAGCTGGAACTTTCCCGATTCGATTCAGGCCGCCGTGGCATTTCATCATGACCCCGACTCAGCCGAAGAGGAGTTCCGCCATGCAGCCCGGATCATATGCATCGCGGATCACATCGCCGCCGAATGTGGCATCGGCTACTGCAGCGTATCGGGCGATCAGACTATGCCGGCTGATGTCCTCGCCGAGCTGGGACTCGACAGTGAACAACTCGACAGCATTCGTGAACGTGTGACACAGACAGCCGGTCTGGCCGAGCAGATCGCCGCTTAGGCGGAACGTGCAGCCCTGACTGTCCCTACGCGTTCGAACAGTTGTTCCACCAGCGCGGCCGGCACTGGCTTCGACCAGAAGTAGCCCTGCCCGTAAGTGCAGCCGAGCGTCTGCAGGAGCGCAACGTGCTCCTGTGCTTCAATCCCTTCACCGATCGTCCGCAAAGACAAGTGTTCGGCCAGCGTGACGATGGAAGACGTGATTGCGACGAGTTCGCGATTCTTGTCTGCATGCCGAATAAACGACTGATCGATCTTCAGTTCATCGACCGGCAGGTTATGCAGAACGCTAAGCGACGAATGACCGGTTCCGAAATCGTCCATCATGATGACTATGGACTGATCGCGGAGTGATCGCAGAACGTCGCCGATATCCGAGCGGTTGTCGACGATAGTCGTCTCGGTAACTTCAATCTTCAACGTCTGGCGTGGCAGCCCATGCGAATCAACATGATTCACGAGCATCCGCTCGAATCCCGGAGTGAGCAGCTGCACCTTCGATGCGTTGACACTGACCGCGAATTCCTCCGCAACGATACCTCGATCTCGCCAGTCGACCAGCTGACGGCACGCCTCCTCGATGACCCATTCACCGATCGAGACGATCTGCTTCGATTCTTCGGCAATCGAAATGAACTCGCCCGGAGGAATGAAGCCCTTCGTCGGATGATTCCAGCGCAGGAGCGCTTCTGCCGATACGACTCCACCGGTCTGCAGGTCTACGACGGGCTGATAGTGCAACTCGAGCTCATTGCGTTCGATCGCACCGTGAAGCTCTTCCTCGAGTTCGGCACTTTGTTGCCGTGCGTCGTACATTGCCTTGTCGAATTCCACGACACACGCTCGGCCATTGCGCTTCGCCTCGTACATGGCCGCATCAGCGTAACGGAGCAGCTCAAACGCGCTCGAATCTTCTCGCTCCGACGTTACGAGCCCAATACTTGCCGTAGATACCAGCGAATGCCCGCGTATCTGATGAGGTTTTGCACAAACGCCAAGCAACTTGTCCGCAACCGTCCGTGCATCTTCAGGTGCCTTCAGGTCCTCCAGCAGAATTACGAATTCATCGCCACCAAACCTGGCCGGCGTATCGGCTTCGCGCACATTACTCCGCAGCCTTTCCGCGATACTGCACAACAGCTCGTCACCGACATCATGTCCGAGTGAGTCGTTGACGACTTTGAATCGATCGAAGTCGAAGAACAGCACTCCGCAATAGCTGCGGCTGCGCCGGACGCGTTTTATGGCATGCTCGAGCCGCTCGGTCAGTCGTGTGCGACTGGCCAGCCCGGTCAACTGGTCCTGCTGGACCAGCCGCTCCATCGCTTCCTGTGCTTCCTTCAATGAAGTGATATCGGCGACGGAGCCAGCCACCCTGCGGACCCGACCGGTGTCGTCGCGAAAAGAGACTGCGCGCATCATTACCCAGACCGCGGCATCGTTCCCGTCGACGAGCTGAAACTCCGAATCAAACCGCTCTTCCGTCGAATCGACAAATCGGGAAAGCTCCTGCCTCAGTCGTTCCGCGTCTTCCGGAGCAACATGCCAGAGCAGATCCGGAATCGTCGATCCCAGTGCGGCTTTGCCAACTTTGAGCAATTGAAGCCACCGCGGTGAGAACCAGACCTGTCCGGTTTCGAGGTTCCAGTCGAATATCGCATCACGCGATCCTTCGATCGCCAGCTCGAACCTTTGCTGCGACTGCTCGAGCTCGGCATGGGAGCGCTCCGCTTCACCGAGCGCATCGCGCAGCGCCTGGATATCGATATACACACCGACAATGCGCCTCGCCGTGCCTTGCTCGTCACGGTCTACGACCTGGCCGACGTCACGAATCCAGATGTATGTGCCGTCTGCTCGCCGAACCCGATACTCACAGGAATACGTTTCGGTTTTGCCGGATATGTGGTCTTCGAGTACCGCTGACATGCGTGGAATATCGTCGGGATGGCACAGGTCTTGCCAGGTCGCGATACTCATCTGAATCTGATTGGGTCTGCGGCCCAGCATTTCGAGCACGACGTGATTGTAAAAAGTCTCACCGGTGACCATGTTCCAGTCCCATAGTCCGGTGCTCGAGGCGCTCAATGCCATGTCGAGCCGCTCTTCGGCTTCACGCAACTGATCGGTCGCGTGAATCATGTCGGTTATGTCGGTGGAAATCACGACGAGCCTGTCGACTTCGCCGGCAGCGTTTTTCAACGGCGCATTGTCCATTCGGAGATAGCGCGTGTCGCCACTCAGGGTTTCAATTT
>JASFSB010000395.1:0-3296 GCA_050114615.1 Gammaproteobacteria bacterium | reverse complement strand
CACGCGAATTGTGGCGATACGCATAAGGGGGACGAAATATGCGATCAAAGAGAGTGCTTGCCGCATCGATAGCGGCCTGTCTCGGTGTAAATCACGCGTTGGCACAACAACTCGAAGAGATTGTCGTCACCGCAACGCGTCGAGTCGAGAGTCTGCAGGATGTTCCAATCTCTGTGACAGCATTAACCGGTGAAGCGGTTCTTCAGGGCGGTTTCTCCGATCTCGAAGACCTGTCAGTGTTCGTACCGAATCTCTATATGCGGGATGCATTCTCCGGGCAGCAGCTCTACATTCGTGGCATCGGCACCTCCGAAGGCAACGAATCGTACGAGCAGGCTGTCGCGCAGTTTGTCGACGGCGTGTACTACGGCCGCGACGATCTCGGCCAAAACGGTGTGTTCGATATGGAGCGCCTCGAAGTCGTGCGCGGTCCGCAGCCGATCTTCGCCGGACAAAGCGCAACAGCAGGGGCATTGAATGTCATCAGCCGCCGGCCGGGCGATGAGTTCGAGGGGAATGTCACCCTCGGATACGGTGCTACTGACGAGGAAACAACCCTCGAGTTTGGTTTTGGCGGCCCGATTACGGAGAACTTTGGTCTTCGTTTTGCCGGCCGCGAATACGAACTGAAAGACCCGGGCTGGGTCAACTATGTCAACGGCGAGCCGGTTGGAAACCTGGACAATGCGTCCTACCGGCTGCTCGGTGTGTGGGAGCCGACCGATCGACTGTCGTTCGAGTTCAAATACGAATATCAGGACGTGCTGCAGAACGGCACTCCGCGTAACGTGAGCCGATGCGATCTCGACCCGACGACGAGCAGCGCGAACCTGGGATTGACGCGTGGTTTCGCGGCAATGTGCGCCTACGAGCACCTGCTCGACTCGATTGCACTGCCGCTGAGCCGCGACGACCTGGGACGGACCGGAGAACGCGGCCTGCTGGACATCTGGGAAGTGGCCGAGGCGCTCGACGCCCAGCTCGGGCTAACCCCCGGCGACAGAACCTTACTGGCGACTTACCCCTCACCAACCGCGGTCAACCCGACGGTGTTTGGTCCGTCGTTCACTCCGGTGGAGTGCGCCGTCAACCCGGTGCAGGGCTGCAGCCCGGTCCGTCGCGGCCTGAACAACGTCAGACAGTTCAATCAGCCGACCCACCGAACGCACCAGGCCGATGTTTTCATGTTCAGCGTCGACTGGGCGATTGGCGACCTGACGCTGAGCACGATCACATCGAATCTGCAGTACGACAAGTTCCATGTCCTCGATCCGGATGCGAGCTCAATCGCAGCTTTTTCGGCCGAACGCCTCGAATACTTCGATCAGACCGCGCAGGAAATCAGACTGTCGTCGCAGACGGATCAAACCTTCTCATGGATGGTCGGTCTGTATTATCAGCAGCATGATCTCGACAGCAATATTCCGATTTATGCGGCTGCCGGCGCGGGTTTTCAGGGACAGGTGCTCGAGGACTCGGAGTGGAACAGCGTGTTCTTTGCAAGCACGTACAACATCAGCGAAACGCTGCGCCTGAACATCGGTGCGCGCTATCAGGACGTCCGCAAAGAGGGTCAGTTTGTGACGTGGCGTGCCTTCCTGCCGCCGGGACCGCAGGGCCCTGGTGCCGAGTTCCCGCCCTGGATACGAGGGACCACAACGCCGTTGCTAGAGGATTCCAGCGATACGCTGCCGGAAGTCGGGCTGCAGTGGGACGTCAGCGATGATGTCATGCTCTACGCGAAGTATTCGGAAGCGTTCAAGGCAGGCGGTTTTGTGATTTCGCCCGCGCCGGGCGGCAACTTGCCGCCGCGGCTGACGTTCAAGCCCGAAACAGCCGACGGTATCGAGCTCGGTCTCAAGTCTTTCCTGGCTGACGGAAGAGTGCAGTTCAACTTCGCACTTTACGACACTGACTACCAGGATCTGCAGGTCACCGTGTTCGATGATACGACTTCAGTGTTCATCACGACGAACGCGGCTAAGGCTAACACTCAGGGCATCGAATGGGACGGCCGCTGGGCGGCAACCGACAACTTCACGCTGGGATTCAGCGGTACATTTGGGGAGGCGGAATACACGAATTACCCCGGCGCAGATCAGTGCAACAGCAAATATGCGAAGGAGTGGGCGCTGGCGAACCCCGGTGTCCCATGCACGAGGGATCTGTCTGGTACGGAGCTTCCGCATACGCCCGAGTGGACTTTGGTGTTCACGCCGCAATGGACTTTCAATATGGGTGCGAATCTGGTCGGGAACGTTTCCGGCTCGGTACTGGTATCGGACGGCTATGACGTCGGTGGCGAGCTCGATCCGTTGTCTCGAATCGACGATTTCCATCGCGTCGACCTGCGCTTCGGCATTCAGCCTGCGGACGGCAACTGGGAAGTCGCGGTTTACGGCCGCGATATAACCGATGAGAAAACGTTTATCGGCGCCGGTGCAGTCGACTTCCAGAGCCGAACGCTGCTCGTGGATTACGATGCCGGCGGCGGCACGCCGAGCCGAGGTGCTCGCTACGGAGTACAGCTCAGATATTTCTTCTGAAGCGCATATTGGCCGGCACGGATGCCGGCCCCGGCGCCCCGCCCTGTAAACGTGTTAGCGACTCGTGTTCAATTGATCACGTTCTCGTTCGTGCGGTCATCGCAGCCGTAAGGCCGCCAGGCGATGTCAGCACGACGGACAACGTCCTGTCCGGATACCGTGGATTCCCAATACAGCGGATCCTCGGCGACCCAGCTGCGCGTCAATGTCTGGTTTTCCGCATCTAAAACGAACCGCTCGACGACCCGATACTGTTCGCTGCGCACGACGTTAGGCACGGCCGAAGCGAATCTTTCGTCCGAAAAGTCCGTCGTCGCGACAACCAGCACGTCTTCCTGCCATGCGCCGATCGAGTATCCAACCGGGCTCGGCTCAATTCCTTCAGGCGGTTCCTGCCGATCCATATGGATGGTTCGAACCGTGTCCATAAAACCATACTGCAGCGTGATCGTATCGCCTCTTTGGATGATTCGATTCGCATGCTGATCAAAGGTCCAGTCCCGAAAGAAACTTCTGGGCCGGCAGTTCAGCGAGCCCGTTCCGGTCTGAAGCGGGCGTCCGTCAGCGTCCGTTTGCAGTGCAGGCAGCGGCGGACGAGCTGCTGCTGCTCTCCTGCCAGCATTGGTCAGCTCGACATTCGGACGCTGTCCGATTGGCACGCCCACGCCGCGATCCGGTATGCGCACATCACCGAAGTTTCTCTGAATCTCCTGATGAGTGTAGAGCACCTGATCTGCCGCCCAGTCGCCG
>JASFSB010000394.1:0-3311 GCA_050114615.1 Gammaproteobacteria bacterium | reverse complement strand
TTGCCGTTGTGATCGACGAATTGCGTCGCCGGTAATGCGCGGGACTCGGGCCATTCGGTGGCCGCCTCCGGCGGCGGGACGGCGCGCCGCGGGATCAGCGCAACGGCCGCGACCAGCGCGACGAGCGTGAGCACGAGTATTCTGAGCATGCCGGAATGCATCCGTACAGTATCTCATAAGGCGTATGATGCGGGCGCCATGGTGGAGGACGAGCTACTCGCAACGCTGCAAAGCAGTGACGACAACGAGGCGTGGGTCGCTACGATCGCGGCCTGGTTCGAGGCCCATGATCTGCACTATGGCCACGGTACGGACAATGCCACCGATGAAGCGTGGTGGCTGCTGCGCCACCTGCAGGGCTGGGACGAGGCGGCGTGGTCGCAGCCGGCGCGCAGCGAACTTGCCGAAGCGCTCGTACGACTGGCGCTCGAGCGCACGCGTTCACGCACACCGCTGGCCTACCTGATCAACGAGGCGTGGTTTTGCGGCATTCGCTTCTATGTGGATGACCGTGTGCTCGTGCCGCGGTCGCCGTTCGCCGAGATCATCGAGCGATGCTTCACACCCTGGCTCGCTCTCGAGCCGGGCGATCGATTGCTCGATATCGGGACCGGCAGTGGCTGCATCGCGATAGCCGCCGCACTGCATTGTCCCGATGCGATGGTCGATGCAACCGATACGAGCGTTGCGGCACTGGAAGTCGCCCAACACAACGTCGCGCTGCACGGTCTTCAGCGGCGCGTCCGACTGCATCACGCCGATCTGTTTCCAGGCGGGGAGGGCCGATATCGAGTTATCATGTCGAATCCACCGTACGTGCCTGCGGCGGAATACGCGCGGTTACCGGCAGAGTATCTGCACGAGCCAAAGCAGGGACTCCTCGGCGGACCGAGCGGTCTCGAGCCGGCATGGGCGATTCTCAGGAAGGCGGCTGGCCGGCTGACGGACGACGGCATCGTCATTCTCGAAGTCGGTAATCAGGCCGGGGAGTTCGATGCAGCGGTGCCGGGGCTCGAGCCGATCTGGGTCGAGTTCGAACGCGGCGGACACGGCGTATGTGTCGTGCAGGGAGAGCGTCTGCGCGAGCTTGTGCGTTCGGGTGAGCTGCCCGAGAGTGTTTAGCAGGTTTTGGTCAGTAGCGGTTTGAATGCACCATGGCGGGTGATTGCTTCGGCAAGCTGTTTACGGTGACGAGCTTCGGCGAAAGTCACGGGCCTGCGCTCGGCTGTGTCGTAACCGGCTGTCCACCGGGACTGGAGCTGTCCGAAGCAGACTTGCAGAAGGATCTCGATCGTCGTCGCCCCGGGCGCTCGCGCCATGTCACGCAGCGTAAAGAGCCCGATCAGGTGCGAATTCTTTCCGGTGTCTTCGAGGGCGTGACGACCGGCACTGCGATCGGCCTGCTGATCGAGAACGTCGATCAGCGATCGCGCGATTACGAGAAGATCAGGGACAAGGTTCGACCCGGCCACGCCGATTACACTTACATGCAGAAGTACGGTATTCGCGATTATCGCGGCGGCGGGCGCGCGTCCGCGCGCGAGACGGCAATGCGTGTCGCCGCAGGCGGCATTGCGCGAAAATACCTCAGCGAGCGCTTGGGAATCGGTATTCGCGGTTATCTGGCGCAGCTCGGCCCGTTCGTTCTGGAGCCGCGCGATCTCGACGCAGTCGACACGAACCCGTTTTTTTGCGCCGACACGGAACGGCTCGAGGAGCTCGAGGCGTATATGGTGCAGCTGCGGCGCGACGGCGATTCGATCGGCGCGCGGATCAACGTCATTGCGACCGGCGTACCGCCGGGCCTCGGTGAGCCGGTGTTCGACAAACTCGATGCGGCAATTGCGCACGCCATGATGAGTATCAATGCCGTCAAAGGCGTCGAGCTCGGGGACGGCTTCCGGTGCATCGAACAGCGCGGCAGCGAGCACCGCGACGAAATGACGCCGGAGGGATTCCTCAAGAACTCGTCCGGCGGCACGCTGGGCGGGATTTCCAGCGGCCAGGATCTGCTCGTCAGTATCGCGCTGAAGCCGACATCGAGTATTCAGGTGCCCGGGACCACCGTCGATACGAAAGGCGAGCAGGCTGCGATCGTCACGACCGGGCGTCACGATCCGTGTGTTGGACTGCGCGCGACGCCGATCGCTGAGGCGATGCTGGCGCTGACGCTGATGGATCACTTTATGCGCCACCGGGCGCAAAACGCCGACGTTCAGGTCGGCGGCCGCATCGGAGCGACGGCGACGAAACGCTGAGCCCGCGGCGGCGCTCATTACTCGAAGAGGCTCAAACTCATGTCACGGACATACGATGTCGCTGTCGTTGGTGCTACCGGTCTGGTCGGGAGCGCGATGATTCGGATTCTCGAGGAGAGAAACTTCCCGGTCGGGAAGCTGTATCCGCTCGCGAGCGCGCGCTCGCGCGGCAAGTCGATCGAGTTTCGCGGGGAGTCGGTTGCGGTCGAGGTGCTGGAGGACTTCGACTTTTCGAAGACTCAGATCGGACTGTTCTCAGCCGGCGGTTCGATCTCCGCCGAATACGCGCCGCGCGCTGCCGCGCGCGGCACTGTCGTCATCGACAACACGTCGCACTTTCGCGACGACGAGGACATCCCGCTCATCGTGCCGGAAGTCAACGGCGATCGGATCGTCGATTACCGCAACCGCGGCATCATCGCCAATCCGAACTGCTCGACGATTCAGATGGTTGTGGCGCTGAGTCCGCTGCATGCGGCGTTCGGCATCGAGCGCATTAACGTCGCGACTTACCAGGCGGTGTCCGGTGCGGGCGCGACGGCGCTCGAGCGCCTGTATGCGGACGTTCGGGCGGTGCTCGACGGCCGCGTGCCCGCTGCCGAGGGCGGCAGGAAGACGTTCGCCTTCAATGCCGTGCCGCATATCGACGTCTTTCTCGACAACGGATACACGAAAGAAGAGATGAAGATGGTCTGGGAGACCCGCAAGATCCTCGAAGACGACAACATTATGGTAAATCCGACGACCGTGCGCGTGCCGGTCAGCGTCGGCCATTCCGAGGCGGTGCATATCGAAACTCGAACAAAGGTCACAGTTCCCGAGGCCCAGAAATTGTTAAATTCTGCAGCCGGAGTGATCGTGATTGACGGCCGCGAAGCAGGGGCATACCCCACTGCACTCACGGATGCTGCCGGTCACGACGCTGTGTATGTCGGTCGCATTCGGGAAGATGTGTCGCATCCGCGAGGACTGAACCTCTGGATCGTCGCAGACAACCTCAGAAAGGGTGCGGCGTTGAACAGCGTGCAGATTGCAGAGATTTTGGTAAATAAG
>JASFSB010000393.1:0-3312 GCA_050114615.1 Gammaproteobacteria bacterium | reverse complement strand
CCGCAGACGGACTTTTGATTGACCTCGGAGGTATCGCGAAAGGTGAAGTCGTCGACAGGCTGCTCGATCTGTTCGCGGCGGCCGGCATAGAGAACGTGCTCGTGAACGCCGGCGGCGACGTACGGGTGCGCGGCCGACGCGGCGAACGCCAGTGGACGATCGGCATCCAGTCACCGCGCGCCGACGGGCTGCTCGGCTCGATCACGCTCAATGACGGTGAGGCCGCATTCACTTCCGGCGACTACGAGCGCTATTTCGACTCAGACGAAGGCCGGAGCCACCATCTGCTCGATCCCATTTCAGGACGCCCGGCGACGCATACTCAGGCAACGACGGTCATCGCCGGCAACGGTGCCCTGGCGGATGCGGCGGCAACCGCGTTGTTTGTTGCCGGGCCGGCGCGCTGGCGCCGCATCGCCGCGGCGCTGGGCATCGAACTCGCGTTGCGGGTCGATGCAGACGGTCACGTCGAAATGACCCCGGCAATGCGTGAGCGAGTGCGCATGCAAGGGACGGAAGAACCTGCAACAATGACTGAACAGTCCCGCCCCGCAGCACTATGACGCAGCCAGACGACAGCGCAATCGAGCAACTGCCGAGTCCGTCGGCCCGGCTCAGTTCGACTCTGTTCGTGACGGCACTGGCGCACGGCATCCTGATCCTCGGTATCACATTTTCGAGCGTCGTCGACAACTCGCAAAGCGAATCGCCGACACTCAAAGTCAGCCTCGTCACCGGGCCGTCGGACCCGAATGTCGAAGACGCCGAGTACCTCGCCGATCAGAACAGCGCCGGCAGCGGCGAGACGCTCGACAGCAGACGCCCGACAACGTCGATCTCGACCGCTGATCTGATGAACGTGCACGGTGACGAGCGCGGCGCAGATCTCCGGGATGCACGTGAACGAACGCCCGCGCCGAGTGCGCAGCGACTGGTCACGTCAGGAGACAGCGAACAGCAGATTGCGGCCGAACCGCATGCGATCGACGAAACCGCAAATCAGCCGGAACGGACGGCCAGCATGATCAACGTCAACTCGCAACACTCGCGCGCCGCGGAACTCGATGTGCGCATGGAATCGCCGCTGAGCGATTCAGACGATCCGACGGGGCCGAACACGCTGCGCTCGATACTCGCCGTCTACCTGAGCGACTGGCGCAATCGGGTCGAGCGGATCGGCACGGCCAATTTTCCACGCGAATTTCTGGCGGGTAATCATGCGACGCGCAGACCGACGCTCGAAGTCACGATCGCACCGGACGGCTCGCTGACGGACATCGTCGTGAAACAGTCATCCGGCGATCGCGCCGTCGACCAGGCAGCCGTCAACATCCTGCGACTGGCCGCACCGTTCGATGCATTGCCGCAGCCCGTTCAGCGCACTTACGGAGAAATTCGCTTCGCCTATGAATGGGATTTCTTTCAGACCGGCGGAGACCTGTAATGCAGTCTCTGCGCAATCACTTCCTCATCGCGATGCCGAATCTCGAAGACCCGAATTTCAACGAGAGCGTCACCTATGTGTGCCAGCACGACGAACACGGCGCCGTCGGCATCATGGTGAATCGCCCGGGCCATTTCACATTTGCGGACATATTTGAGCGGCTTGGAATCGAATGCGACGACAATGAGCGCGCACAGGCGCTTGTGCTCACGGGCGGGCCGGTCGAGCCCGAACGCGGTTTCGTGCTTCATGACGCTTCCAGAGAATTCGAATCGACCATTGACGTCGGGGCTGACGTGTTCCTGACCGCATCACGTGACGTGCTCGAGGCCATCGCCGACGGCAGCGGCCCGCAACGGGCATTGCTGGCACTGGGTTATGCAGGCTGGGGAGCCGGCCAGCTGGAAGCCGAAATCGTGGCGAATTCGTGGTTGAGCGTCGAAGCCACGCGACAGGTGCTGTTCGACACGCCGTATGCCGAGCGCTGGACCGCAGCAGCCGACCTGATCGGCATCGATATTCGCGGAATCTCGACATACACCGGACATGCGTGAGCACCGAGACCGGATCTGACCTCATCCTCGCCTTCGACTTCGGCGAACGACGAATCGGCGTTGCGACGGGCAACCGACTCACAGGCACGGCATCGCCTGCCGGCCTCGTGGCATGCCACGACGGCGAGCCACAATGGAGCGAAATCGACCGGATCTTTTCGCAGTGGGCGCCGGGCGCCTTCGTGACTGGCCGGCCACCGACCGGCAACGATCGGCTGATGGAAGGAATCACGAATTTCGTGCATGCACTCGAGTTACGCTATAAGCTTCCGGTCTACCTCGTCGATGAGTCTCTGACTTCACAGGCCGCCGAAGCGGCGTTGATCAGGGAGCGTCGCGATGGAATACGAAAAAAACGCGTGAAGCGCGGCGATGTCGACCAGATCGCCGCCTGCATAATCGCGCAAAAGTGGCTGGCTGAAATCTACCGGAATGATTGAGCAAATCGCGCCAAACGGACTCCTGCGCCATCTCATTACGCTCGACGGACTTGACCGACAACTCATTGAACAATTGCTCGAACGCGCCCGCCACTACCTCCTGAAACGCGGGTCCGCCGCACCCCGGGATAACTCGTTGCGTGGATTCACCGTAGCCAATCTCTTCTTTGAAGCGAGCACACGCACGCGTGCGTCTTTCGAACTGGCTGCCA
The DNA here is from genome assembly GCA_050114615.1 of Gammaproteobacteria bacterium. Classification (GTDB taxonomy): domain Bacteria; phylum Pseudomonadota; class Gammaproteobacteria; order Steroidobacterales; family Rariloculaceae; genus JAHEEO01. The sequence goes on along the minus strand of JASFSB010000393.1, from coordinate 662 downwards.
AGCGACTCGATGCGGAAGTTCTGAATCTCGACGTCAATACTTCGTCACGCATCAAAGGCGAGAGCATCCTCGATACGATATACACGCTCGAGGCGATGCACATCGACATCTTCGTCGTTCGCGATGCGAGCACCGGCGTCCCCGAGATGATTGCAGAGGCGGTCGCTCCGGATGTCTGCGTACTCAATGCCGGCGAATCCGATGCTGCGCACCCGACGCAGGGGCTGCTCGATCTGCTGACGATTCAACTGCACAAAGGCGACATTTCGAAGCTTTGCGTGACAATCACCGGCGATATACGGCACTCGCGCGTGGCACGCTCCGCCGCTCATGCACTGCGCCTTTTCAATGTCGGAGAACTGCGTTTCGTCGGGCCCGAAGAGTTCCTGCCGGATGAGAGCGAGTTCCCCGAAGCACGCAGATTTCATGATCTCGACGCCGGCCTCAGCGGCGCTGACGTCGTCATGGCATTACGCATTCAAAAGGAGCGCTTCTCCGGTACCGGGGCCATTCCCGACTCGGATCAGTATTTTCGGGATTTCGGACTGACTGCTCGCCGGCTCCGTGTCGCCAGCCCCGATGTCATCGTCATGCACCCCGGACCGATGAATCGAGGTACCGAGATCGACAGTGAAGTCGCCGACAGCGTGCGCTCGGTGATT
>JASFSB010000392.1:0-3334 GCA_050114615.1 Gammaproteobacteria bacterium | reverse complement strand
CGAATGACCTCATCGTCGAGATCGAGCTGTATGTTGCCGTCTTTCTCCGGGCACAGCTCGGTGAGCAAATGCCGCAGATTGGTGGCGTAGAGCTGCGATGACTGTGCAGCGAGCCGGCTCGGCAGGTCGGTATAACCGATGATCGTCACGCCGTGGCGCACCGTCGCGGTGCCGGGTTCGGTGAGCTCGCAATTGCCGCCCTGCTCGCCTGCGAGGTCGACGATGACGCTGCCTGCCCGCATCGACTCGACCATGTCAGCGGTGATCAGACGCGGCGCCGGCTTGCCGGGGATCAGCGCGGTCGTCACGATAATGTCGACCTCTGCCGCCTGTTCGCGGAACAAAGCCATCTCGGCCGCGATGAACTCATCGCTCATGACCTTCGCGTAGCCCCCTGCACCGCTGCCTTCTTCGGAGAAATCCAGCATCAGGAACTCGGCATCCATGCTCTCGACCTGTTCTTTGACTTCCGGCCGCGTATCGAAAGCGCGCACGATGGCACCCATGCTCCTGGCGGTCCCGATGGCAGACAAGCCGGCAACACCGGCACCGATCACGAGCACTCTGGCCGGCGGGATTTTTCCCGCCGCGGTGACCTGACCGCGAAAGAAGCGACCGAAATGCTGCGCCGCCTCGACGATGGCTCGATAGCCGGCGATGTTCGCCATCGAGCTCAGCGCGTCGAGCTTCTGGGCGCGGGAAATACGCGGCACGGCATCCATCGACAACGCCGTGACCGAACGAGCCGCCAGCCGTTCGAGCAGAGCGGGATTTTGTGCCGGCCACAGGAATCCGATCAGTATCTGCCCTTCCCGCAGCAGCTCGACCTCGTCATAGCCCCGCTGCACATGTTGCTGCGGCGCGCGGACCTTCAAAATAATGTCTGCCTGCGCGAACAGCGACGCAGCGTCGGCCACGATCTCCGCCCCGGCAGCGCGAAACGCCGCATCGGAAAAGCTGGCCGATTCGCCTGCCCCGCTTTCCACACTGACATCGAATCCGAGTTTCCTCAGCTCGCCGACGACCTCCGGTGTAGCGGCAACACGTGCCTCTCCGGAGAAAATTTCTCGCGGGATTCCTAAGCGCATTTCCTTCCCCCCACCACGGCGCCGCACAGCATAGCAGAGCTATGCAGCCGCATAGCACAGCGATGCAGCCGCGCGATTCGGGTGTCGCGCAGCCGCGGAGCCGCGAAATCTCGCGGGCCCACGATATTTCGCGGCGAAACTGCCGAAAAGTCGTGAGTCGGCGCCATGACCGGATCGTTACGTGCGTTCAGCAACGATCGTAAGTCATTGAGATATTGGACGTTAGCGTATGAAGACAGGCCTGGGCACGCGGCATCTTCCGCCCTGGCATGCTAATTGCTTTAACTCCTGCAGACAGACTGGGGATCTACACATGCGTGAAATCGATGACGACTACCCGACGCTTGACGTTTTTGATGCGATCCATCGTGAACTCGTCACAATCATTGGCCACTGCACGTTTCACCGCAGTCTGCTGCAGGATCTGCTCCTGCGCAGCGCCGCAGCGCAGGACGCCTCCGGCCACACGCTGGAACGCTGGCGCGAGGATTCGATCGCGAGTATCGAGCAGCTTCGCTTCAGCGATCTGAACAAAGGGGACAAAGAGCTTGCTTCAGCGGTTTACGACGAGGCGAGCCGCATCGGCGAATCCTTCTGGAACGTGTTGCTGTCCCGGGCGCAGACCCGCGAGCGAGTCGAGCCCGGCAAGGGCTCCGTCGCAGCGGCGCCGTCCGACGCCGATCAGCGCGCTGCGCTCGACGGCACGACCGGCTGATTCCCCGGACATACCGGGGATCAGCGCCACGCGTCCACACTGACCGTATTCATCAGTCGACCGCCGATCATTTTCCAGGCGCCCTGCGTCTCACCTCCGACGACAACGATGTTGATGTCTTCGGGCACATACATGTTGATCAGTTCGTCGGGCCGCGCCCGCAGCCGGCTGGCGTGCGGCTCGACGCCGGCAGCTGCCAGCGGACGCAGCAGCGTCTGCACCCATTGATCGTCCCAGTACTCGCGCGCACTCACATGCGTGTTGAGCGCAAGCCACTGCGCCAGCGACTCCTTCGTCGCGAAGCCGAGTTCCGTGAAGCCGCGCGCGACGATCGGGTCCATCACGACAAGTGGCGGCAGGTAATGCTCGGCTGCAGCCAGTGCATGTCGGAACTTTTCCTGCCAGGTCGCGCGCGGCCCATAGCCCGCCTGCGTGTACCAGCCACCGAAAAACACGCTGACCGTGCTGTCTTCGGGTTCGAAGCCGTGCTGCACGTGTAAAGGCTGCCACGGACTGCGATCTTCGGCCTCGGCGAAGGTCGAGCTGTAATTGTATGGATTGCCGAGCGTGCCCATGTAGGTATCCCCCGGCACCGAGCCGCCCTGGAGATTCTGCGACAGCAGATTGTACGCACGCCCGATCGTTGCGTTGGCGTGGTTATACGGGCCCAGTGCACCGATCCCGTCGCCCATACCGATTTCTTTCGTGACGGGTCCGTTCACGACCGAAGTGACCGAAAACGAATTCGTGCTGCTCGAGCGCGCCGTCTGACCCGACGCCGCATGCGCCAGAATTACCGGAAAGTACGCCGGCAGTGCACCGGCCATGACCGCATTGACGGCGACCTTCTCGACCGAGAACTCCCAGTATTCGCGAAAGAGCGTCGGACGCAGCCGCCCGACGATGGTTTCCGGCGTGCGGCTCGTACCGGCCAGCATGCGCTCGACGCGTTCCTCGGTCGGCAGGACGATCGGCAGATTGTCGCTCCAGCGATTATCGATGAAGCGCTGGCGGAGCTCATCCTCGCCGGCCGGATCGAGCAGCCGCGGTGTTTCGCGCTCGAACGTCACGCCCTGACGGTCTTGCTCGTCGAGCGGTCGTGTCAGTCCTTCGACGATCTCCTGCATGAACGGCCGTGTGCTGATCGGATCGCTGCCATCGACGTAAGCCCGCAACTGCGCCGGTGAGCGGCCAACGACCGGCTGGGGCACGAATGCCTGACGGGTCCTCGGCATGCCATTGGCCCGGGCGACAGAGCGCACGAGTCGCGCGAAAACGTGCGTGTGAATGGCGACCGTCGGTACGCCGGCGCCCTCCAGCGCCATCGCGAGCCCGACGACCGTCGGGCTGCAGGTACTTCAAAGCCCGACGCCGAGCAGCGCCGCGTCGCCGTCGGCGGCGATCGCAGCGCGCATATCCGGATCATCGACCCAGCTCTCGCGCGGCTTGATGCGCTGCAGACGGACACCTGGCAGATGTTCCGAAAACCAGTCCCCGAGCTGTTCCATGAACGCTTCGGAGTTGTCGAACA
>JASFSB010000391.1:0-3334 GCA_050114615.1 Gammaproteobacteria bacterium | reverse complement strand
GAGTGGATCGGTCTGGCATGACGCAGACTTCGACGATGCACTCGATTCCGCCGAGCGAGCGCTCGAGGGCTGGCAGGTCGCTCTGTATCAGCGCGGCGCACTGTTGCACAGCACCGAAACGGACGAGGACGGTTTCTTCCGAATCAGTGGGGTCGCACCGGCAAGCCTGGTCGAAGAACGCTATGAACTGGTGTTCAGCGCACCGGGCGCCGGTGCAGACACGGCAGCACTCGGACGAACGTTTTCGGATTTCACGAACGGCATGCAGCGCATCAGTGAAATCGCGGTGGATCCGGGTGCGAACCTGCTCGATCTCAATCTTCCGATCGACCCCAACGGCGTCGTGTACAACGCCGTTGCCAGGACGCCGCTGCCAGGCGCGATGCTCACGATGGTCGATGCACTCAGCGGCGTTCCTTTGCCGCCGGAGTGCTTCGATGACCCGGCTCAGCAGGACCAGGTTACTTTGGTCGATGGGTTTTACAAGTTCGATATCAACTTCTCCGACGTTGCCTGTCCTGAAGGGGCGGATTACCTGATTCAGGCCAGCCCGCCGGCGAGCGGCAACTGGATCGACGGTCCGTCGGAAATCGTCCCCCCGAGCTCGAGTGCCGGTACGCAGCCGCTGTCTGTGCCTGCATGCCTGCAGGGGGGCGCTGCAGACGCGATCCCGGCAACGACACTCTACTGCGAAGCGACCGCATCGGAGCTGGCTCCGCTGTCTGCCGTCGGGACGCAGTCATCTGCCAATGCGTATTACCTGCACCTGACGCTCGACAATTCGAGCAACCCTGGTTCCCGGCAGATATTCAACAATCATATTGCGCTGGATCCGGATTTACGCGATTCCGTCTCGATCACGAAGACGACGCCGATCGTCAGTGTGCGCCGCGGGGATCTCGTGCCGTACATCATTACCGTCACAAATGATGTCGGTTTCGACCTCAGTCAGATCGATATCGTCGATCGCTTCCCTGTCGGTTTTCGATATGTCGAGGGGTCGGCCCGTCTCGACGACGTCGAGGCCGAGCCCGTGTTGCTCGGCGGCGAACTCGTGTGGCGCGATCTGGCAATCTCCGGGGCGGGGACGCGTCAGATCGAGCTGCTGTTCGCGGTCGGTTCGGGTGTCAGCGAAGGTGACTTCGTCAATCGCGCGCAGGTACTGCACGAGATCACCGGAGAGGCACTGTCGAGCGAGGCATCGGCCACTGTGCGGCTCGTGCCGGACCCCGACTTCGATTGCACCGATGTCATGGGCAAGGTTTTCAACGATGCCAACCGCAACGGCCTGCAGGACGAAGGTGAGGACGGAATTCCGGGCGTCAGGCTCGTCACTGCAAACGGACTTGCCGCAGTCACCGATGGTTACGGTCGCTATCACGTTACCTGCGCGACGGTGCCTAACGAGAGTCGGGGCAGTAATTTCGTCGTCAAGCTCGACGACCGGACGCTGCCGAGTGGCTTTCGGCCGTCTCGCAATGGTGTGCAGATCGCGCGGGCGACCCGCGGTAAGGCGCTTCGATTCAATTTCGGAGCCTCGATTCACCGGGTGATCGGCATCGATCTGTCTGATCCGATCTTCGACGTCGGCCGGTCCGAGCTGCGTCCGCAGTGGCAGCCGCGGATCGATCTTCTGATGGATCAGCTGCTCGCGCAGCCGGCCATATTGCGCATCTCCTATCTCGCGGATCTGGAGGATCCGGATCTTGTCGACGAGCGTCTCGATGCCTTCGAGGAAGAAATTCGTATTCGCTGGCGGGAACTCGGTAGCTACGAACTCGAAATAGAGCCGGAGATCTTCTGGCGGCGCGGCGAATCGGTCGAAAGGCCCTCCGGCTCTGGGCGGGGGCGGCGATGATGCACGAAGCGAAGCGTATTCTGCTCGCCGGTTTCCTCGGCATCGCGCTGAGCGCTCCGGTCGCTGCGCAGGTGCTCGAGAAGCAGCCGCTCGGCGAAGCGGTCGAGCGTCATATGACGGGTGATGAGCTGCTGATCCCGTGGACCGTAAACCTCGATTATCTGGAGCAACAGCAGGGCGATGGTCTGGAGACGATCGAGGTGGCGGCGGAAGCGCTAGAGACCGTCAAGCTGACCGGCCTGGTTCCGCCAGTTCAGTTCGAATCCGGCGTCGCGGACATTCCCGAAAGTACCGTGGATGAGTTGCGCCGGCTGCTAAACGGCATGAGTGACAGGCGCAATGTGCGTCTTCATCTGGTCGGCCACGCTGACAATCAGGCGTTGTCTCCGGCGCTGGTCGCTGTTTTCGGTGACAACCTGGGACTGTCGCGGGAGCGTGCCGGAGAAGTCGCAGAGTTTCTGCAACGCACGCTTGGTCTTCCTCCGGAAGCGGTTTCTTATGAGTGGGTCGGCGACACGATGCCTGTGGCATCCAACGATACGCCCGAGGGACGCGCTCAGAATCGCCGAGTCGAAGTCGAGGTCTGGTACGACGAAGTGACGGCGGGAACCGCAACACAGGAAGTATTCGTCGAACGATCGATAGACCGTATCAAGATTTGCCGAATGGAGACTGTGTGCAAGCTCCGCTACGTCGACGGCCACGAACATCGTGCACGCGTGCAAAACCTGATATCGCCTTTGCGCTACGACGAAACCGGGATCGAAGTAACCGAAGCCTTCATAGAAAGCGTACGTCAGGCGCTGGCGAACATGAGCGACAAGCACAATGTCGTCGTCCGGTTCGTCGGCTACTCCGATGCGACGCCGCTGGCAGGTCGCAATGAACGCATCTATGGCACGCATGTCGGGCTCTCGAGTGCTCGCGCGCGCCGCGCTGCACTGTCCGTGCAGGAGGCTCTGGGTCTGCCTACGGCAGCAGTCGAAAGCAGCGGCCGAGGCACTGAGCGGGCGCTGGGATCCAACGACACACCGCTCGGCCGCGCACTGAATCGGCGCGTCGAAGTCGAATTCTGGTACGACGATCCGCTGCAGCAACTGCCTGACGAACCCCAGATCTGTCCGATCGAAGGCGAGGGCACGCTGGTCACGCGAGTTTTCGATCCGCCCTGGGGTCAGGCGCCGCAGGTTTTGTTCGAGGACGGCTCGCCACAGTTGCCAGCTTCGCTGATACCGGATCTGCGACGCGCTCTCGAGGAAGTCAGTGGCCGCAGAAACGTCCGGGTACGCTTCGTTGGTTATACGGCGAACGAGCGCCTGGATCGCCGTACGGCTCAGGTTTATGGTGACGACATCGGCCTTTCGTCCGCGCGCGCGCGCCGTACGATGGAGCTCGTCGCAGAACAGATGGAGTTGTCCGCGGCACAGACGGAATTCGAAGGCCGCGGTTACGTGAATTCCGACGATGTCGTCAATG
>JASFSB010000390.1:0-3347 GCA_050114615.1 Gammaproteobacteria bacterium | reverse complement strand
ACTGTCGATCAACTGCATGACCGCGGCGATCTCCGCGTCATTTTCGTAATAGTCGCGCGGGCGATAGCCGTCCTCACGCATACGGTGCACAGCCGAGCTCGATAATCCGAAATCGAAGAAGTTCTGTGCACCCGCCTCTTCGCGGATTTCGATGTTTGCGCCATCCATCGTCCCGATCGTCAGCGCGCCGTTCATCATGAATTTCATGTTCCCGGTGCCGGAAGCCTCCTTCCCGGCAAGCGAAATCTGCTCCGAAAGGTCTGCGGCAGGGTACAGGCGCTGTCCGGTCGTGACGTTGAAATTCGGCATGAACACGACGCGCAGACGATCACGTGTCTGCGGATCGTTGTTGACGACTTCAGCGACCGAATTGATCAGCTTGATGATCAGTTTCGCGAAGTGATAGCCGGGAGCGGCCTTTCCGCCATAGAGAAACGTACGTGCCGGCATCTCGTCGCCGAGACCGTTCTTCAACCGCAGATAGTGCGCAATGACGTAAAGCACGCTGAGATGCTGGCGCTTGTATTCATGAATGCGCTTGACGAGCACATCGAAGATCGAATCCGTATCGACCGGGCCGGCTGAATGCCGGCGCATACGCGACATCATGTCATGCTTGTTGGCCTGCTTGACTGCGAGCCAGCGGTCTCTGAAAGCCGCATCGTCTGCATAATCCTCCAGACCGCGCAGCTGTTCGAGATCGCTGACCCAGCCGTCACCAAGCACCTCGGTCAGCAGCTCGGTGAGCCGCGGATTGGCCAGTACGATCCAGCGGCGCGGCGTCACCCCATTGGTCTTGCTGGAGAATTTCTCCGGCCACAGCTCGGCGAATTCCGGCATCACGTGTTGCTTGAGCAGGCGCGTGTGCAGATCTGCGACGCCGTTGATCGCATGACTGCCGACACAGGCGAGATGCGCCATTCGTACGTAGCGATCGCCGGTTTCGTTGATCAGCGAAAGTTGCTTCGCCTTGCCTTCATCGGCGATGTACCGAATGCGCAGCTCATCGAGAAACCGCTTGTTGATCTCGTAGATTATTTCGAGATGTCGCGGCAGGACGCGTTTGAACAGCTCGACCGGCCATTGCTCGAGCGCTTCCGGCAGCAAGGTGTGATTGGTGTACCCAAAGGATTTCCGCGTAATATCCCAGGCGTTCTCCCAGGTCATGAAGTACTTATCGACCAGCAGTCGCATCAGCTCGGCGACACCGATCGCCGGATGGGTGTCATTGAGCTGAACAGCGAACTTTTCGTGAAAGCGGTCGACCGGGATACCCTGCACTTCGAGGATCCGCAACATGTCCTGTAGCGAACACGAAACGAAGAAATACTGTTGCTGCAGGCGCAGCTCTTTGCCCTGTACCTGCTCGTCGTTCGGATACAGGACCTTACTGAGGTTTTCGGAGGACACCTTCTGCGCGACCGCGCCGTAATAGTCCCCGCGATTGAACACAGAGAAATCGAACGATTTCGGCGCATCGGCGCGCCAAAGGCGCAGCGTGTTGGCTGTGTTGCGGCGATATCCCAGAATCGGCGTATCGTGCGGGACACCCTGTACGAGTCGTTCCGGCACCCAACGGACACGTCGACGACCGAGCTCATCGGTATAGTGTTCGGTCCAGCCGCCCAGCTTGATGTCGACTGCCCATTCCGGTCGCGGAATCTCCCACGGGTTACCGAAACGCAGCCACTTGTCCGTGCGCTCGACCTGCCAGCCGTCGACGATATGCTGCTCGAAGATGCCGAACTCGTAACGAATTCCATAGGCGAGCGCGGGAATCTCCAGCGTCGCCAGCGAATCGATGAAACACGCTGCCAGCCTGCCAAGTCCGCCGTTGCCCAGACCCGGCTCGGGCTCTTCACCCAGCAGGGCTTCGAAATCGAGCCCCATCTGCTCGACGGCAGATCTGACTTCATCGTAGATACCGAGATTGATCAGGTTGTTACCCAGATGCGGCCCCATCAGATATTCAGCAGACAGATACGCAACCGTACGCGCCTGGGTCTCGGTGTAGGCGGCGGCTGTGCTGACCCAGCGGTGCAGCAGCATGTCGCGCACGCAGTAGGCCAGCGCCATGAAATAGTCGGTATTGGTCGCCAGTCGAGGATAAGTGGCGCGGACGAAGAACAGCTTATCGAGAATCGCGCGCTTGATCGCGTCGGCGTCGTAAGCATCCGTTTCCGTCCACGATGGGGCGCCGACGAGCAGTTTCGTTAGATTATCAGGCACAGGCACAGGCGTTGGCAGTCCGGTTACGGCGCGTAGCTAATCAGACTTTCGCCCTTACGGCCAGTACGCAATGCCGAAAAACGAGGTGCTAGTGGAGATCCGGAGACTGCAGCAGCGGATTGCTCCAGGCCTTGTTGCGCACGTGCGCGCGCTGCTTGATTCTCCAGCCGTCGGACGTGCGGACATAAGTATCCTCGTAGCCGCCGAAGCGCTGAAAATGGTCGGGACCGCGCTCACCGATCACGACCAGATACGCTCTGCCTCTTGCGCCCTCTTCGGTCGCCGTAATGACCGGATTGACGATAAGGTGGCTCCAGCCGTTCCACCCGACATTGCGGCATCCGCGGTCGCCGCCACCGGCGGCGCGCGCCAGCGCTTCCCTGCCGACGGCCCGCACCAGGCCGTCCTGACCGAATCCCTCGTCCGTGAAGTTATCGACGAAGATTCCGTCATCGGTATAGAGATCAGCATAGTCATAACCGTTGTTGCTGCAGGTGTCGATCGCATGCGCATACCGATACATCAGCTGCTCGATTTCGTAGTAGTCCTGCGCGGTCAGTTCGGGCGCTCCGGATCTCTGCGCCCAGACGACGCCGAGCAGAAAGGTGGATGCAGCCAGGGAAGCCCCGACCAGGAAGTTCGACTTGCGCATAAACCGACCCTCGCATGATTCTTCCGGGTAACACGCCCTAGCATAACCGATGGTCCCGAGTGAAAGCGGCGACGACGTCAGGTTTACAGTAACATCCGCGCATGCAACGCCGTCGCGCGATTCGATTATTCGGCATTTCGCTTGCCACGATCGTCCTCGCATCCATCATTTACGGATTCGCCCTGAGCTGGCGGGCGACCCGCGAGTTCGATCAGCGTGGATGGGACCTACCCGCGCGCATATACGCAGCGCCGCTCGAGTTGTATCCCGGCAGGCGACTCACACCGCAATCACTCATTGTCGAGCTCGAGCGTCTCGGTTATTCGCGTGAAAGCGCTGTAAGTCGCCACGGCAGCTTCACGAGCGAAAGCACCACCATCAGGCTGCGCACCCGAGCGTTTCAGGACGCCCGCGGTATGCACGACTCGCGCTATTACGCGCTGCAATTCGGTGCAGGCGGAATTCG
>JASFSB010000389.1:0-3350 GCA_050114615.1 Gammaproteobacteria bacterium | reverse complement strand
GCGGCGCGTTGCCGCTGAACTTCGAGATCGCGGCCGAATCGCTGTCGGACGCCGTCGCGCAGTTCGGCAAGCAGGCCGAGGCGGCACTCGAAGACACGATGGCGCGGCTGGAGGAAATGCGCCGCGAGGCCGCCTCGTCGCTGATCGTTCCGGGCGGCGGCGGCGTACCCGGAGGGGGGCTGCCCGGCGGCGGTGTGCCGGGCGGCGGCATTCAGGTTCCCTGAGATAAATTCTCCGCCGGGCCGCGCGCCCGGTATCAGACCCGGACGAGTATCTCGTCGACGGGACGGCGCTTTTGTTCCGGAATCACTTTCGGACGGCCGTACCAGAAATAGCCGACGATGCGTTCAGCGGCGGTGTCGATGCCCAGCAGATCGGCGAAGCCGGGATCGCGTGTCACGGCGCCCGTCGTCCATTTGACGCCGATGCCGCGCGGCCACAGAAACAGCATCAGATTTTGAGCCGCGCAGCAACACGCTGCATAGTCCTCGAGATCCATCAGATCGCCATTACCGATGCGAGAGGTCAGAACGAAACCTGCCGGGACCGCCATCATGCGCTCGTAGCGTGCCTCGCCCACACGCTCGCCCTTTTCAGTCGCATCGATGTCGGCTGCACATCGTGCGATCTTTTCTTTCGTTTCCGGACTGACGATATAGAACTTCCACGGCTCGGTCAGCCGATGATTCGGCGCCCAGCGCGCGACTTCGATCGCCTGTCGCAGCGCCTGCTCGCCGACGGGTTCAGGCTCGAACAGATTGATCGTTCGCCGGCCGCGGAGCAGTCGATCGAGATCTCCGAGCGTAACGGCGGTCTGTGCACCGGCATCCTGATTCATCTGAATTCCTCGCGCCGCTATATACAGATACGGCTGTGCGCAGGCACGATACACCAATGTCCGATTCGATCAACACAGTCGTCGTCGGCGCAGGTGTGATAGGCCTCGCCTGCGCGCGCGCACTGGCACTGCACGGCCGTGAAGTACTCGTCATCGAGCGCAACGACGGTATCGGTCAGGAAACCTCTTCGCGCAACTCGGAAGTAATTCATGGTGGCCTTTACTACGCACCCGGCAGCCTCAAGGCGAAACTGTGCGTTGCGGGCAAACAGGCACTTTACGAGTACTGCGAATCGAAAGTCATTCCACACCGGCACACCGGGAAGCTCATCGTTGCAACGCGTCCGGAAGATGCAGAGCGGCTCGAACGTATCGCCGAACGCGCACGTCAAAACGGCGTCGTCGACCTTGAGTGGCTTGACGAGCAATCGATACATAGCATCGAGCCCGCCATTAACGCGGCAGCAGCGTTGCTGTCCCCGTCTACCGGCATCATCGATGTGCATGCACTCATGCACGCACTGCAGGCCGATCTGGAAGCTGCCGGCGGATACGTTGCGCTGCAGTCCCGTTTGACCGGCGCAACGCGGACACACGCCGGCCTGCAGCTCGACATCGACAGTCTCGGCGAGCGCACGAGTCTGCTTGCCGAAAACGTCGTCAACTGCGCCGGTCTGCATGCCTCGAACGTGGCAGAGATGCTGCGCGGCGAATCCGCCGATATCCCGCCCACACGTTACGCACGCGGCGTGTATTTCGAATACGCCGGCCCGTCACCGTTTCAGCATCTCATCTATCCGATGCCTGAGCCCGGCGGACTCGGAGTGCACGCAACGCTGGATATGGCCGGCGCACTGCGTTTCGGCCCGGATGTCGAATGGATCCGGACGATCGACTATTCGGTCGACCCGGCACGTGGGGCGGCGTTTGCATCATCCATCCGGCACTGGTGGTCCGCAGTGGACCCGGAGCGACTCAGACCTGCCTATGCAGGGATTCGACCCAAGCTGACGGGCCCGGATGCGCCACCGGCTGATTTCCGAATCACGCGAACCGAATACGGAAACGGCGACGTCGTGGATTTGCTCGGCATCGAATCACCCGGCCTGACGAGCGCACTGACGATCGCCGATCACGTTTGCGCGCTGCTCAGATAGTGCCGAGCAGCGTTTGCAGCGTCAGTAACAGCCCTGCCGTGATCATGCCCGCGAGGCCAACGGACGCGCTCCACCGCGCGATGAGCTCTCTGCGTTGTGCGCAGTACCTGATCGGCAGCGCGGGCACGCCGGCGACCATGACCACGCCATGCGCGATATCCGCGATCAGCGGATAGCGCCACGTGACCGACAGCAGTGACCGGTATTGAGCGGCGACCGCCGCGATTTCCTCCGGCGCACCGATCGCGCCCAGTGCCATGGTGTGGGCACACACCTTGTCGTAACCGTCGTTGCGTGCTTCGTCATACAGATCAATGTAGTGATCCCGAAGCTCATCGACGAGCCGCCGGGCGTTGGCGTCGACAACCCCGGCACACCGCAGCAGCCGTTCGAGCTCGACGAACTGCTGCCCGGGGTCAGGCATTGGCAGGCAGCTCCAAAGCAGACTCGATTCCATCGCGGATTCGATGCCATTCGTCCGAGAGCTTAGCCAGTCGGTTTTCACCGGCCGGCGTCACGCTGTAATACACGCGCGTCCGACCATTGACCGCCTTGCGGCGCGCGCGCAGTGCGCCGCTGCGCTCCAGACCATGCAGGACCGGATAGATCACGCCCTCACCGAGCCGAATCGCCTCTCCGGTCACGACACGAACCGCTTTCACGAGCTCGTAACCGTACATCTCCTGTCTCGCCAGCAGCCTGAGCACGAGCAGCTCCGGTACGCCACTCATGAATGGAGGGTTGGTCTGTGCCATCGCTTCTTATGTCGTCGATTCAAATACCTCGAACGACAGTACTTCGACGTTCAAGGTATGTCAACTGATGCGGCTCTACCACAGGGACAGCTTTGCCGAGTACAGTAATCCGGGATTCCCGAGCTCCGACCAGGCAAGAATCAGCTGTTCGCCGCTCAGCCCCAGTTGCGGGACATCGGACGGGAGAGAGCTCGCAGACGTCGCCACGACCCGCGTGTCGACGTCCTGCGCACCCACGCCGAGGCGATGCACGCGCAGCTCCATACCGGCGGCCGCCCGATGCCAGGCGCTGATCCAGGCGGTCCCATCGGCCGTCAGGACGATGTCTGCCTGTCCAAGGACATTCTGCGATGCGACCGTGACGGCAGCCTCGAACGCGCGCCCGGCGTCGCGGGAACGGGCAAAGCGCAGCCGCGGTCGGTCATCGGCCGCCGTGAACCATGCCACGCCGACATAGTCGCCGGCGGCGTTCATTGCCGGCCCGTTGACCGGACAGCCGTCGATGCGCCAGCCATCCGGCCCGAGCACGACCGGTTCACTCCAGCGCGCCGTTGCTGCATCGCCGCTGCCTGCCGTTGTCACCGCGGCGCGCCGAATAGC
>JASFSB010000388.1:0-3356 GCA_050114615.1 Gammaproteobacteria bacterium | reverse complement strand
TCGAGTCAATCATAGTCGGGTGTCGGTGGAGTTCCTGTGGCGAGCCACACCGCTGATCACACCGTTTTTGGCATTGAGCCACGTCGAACCGCACAACGCGCTGACATTTCCGAATGATTTCATCGGAATACTCGTCAGCGACCAGTATTATTACCACGACCAGCTCCTGCCCTGGGGCTACACGACGTGGTCACTCGGTGCCAGCTATCAGACCGCGGGGCGCCTGCGCCTGTCGGCCAGCTATGGCGGCACGTTGAACGTCGGCTTCGGGCATGTCTATGAGCCCGCTCTGGCGTTCAATATCTTCAGGGGTTTCTCGCGGCGCCGCAATTGAGATCTGCCACGCCCTGACTCGCCGCCGTCGGCGAGTCAGGGCAGATAACTGCGCTGAAGTGGTGAGCTAGTGATGATGATAGTCGCCGCGGTCATAGTCATAGTCATGGTCATGGTCATGGCGACGGTATTTGTGGCGCGAACGGGTGCCGAGCACGTCGGCGATTTTCACGACGGTGCCGGCCAGCGACACGACATACGCGTCGTTGCCGATGATCTCGAGCGATGTCGGCTGGTTCAGCGCTTCGGTAATCATCTCAAACCTGCCATCGGCATCGACCCTGACGAGCGAACCCGCACCTTCCGCAGCCGGCAGTCCGGCGTTCTCCGGGATGTCGGCGTGGGGCCAATACCCCTGTGCGAGTCCGAATAGCGCACGATCGCGTCCCAGCTCGACGTCGACCAGCAGCGGTGCGCCGGCGGCTATCGCAGCGACAAACGGCAGCTTCGGCCAGAATGCGACGATTGCGCCATTCTCCGGCAGGTGCGGAACCGGCCCGGCCTGCGCCATAAACACCGCATCATCGAGGGTTTCCATTCCGGTCGGTACGATATTGTCGAACGCTCTGAATACGTCGATCTTCCCGCGCCTGGAAACCTGCAGTACCCGATTGTGGTGCCCGTCGCTGACCAGAAATCCGCCGTCGTACGCTTCGAGCGCGTAGAAGACGCCGTTGTGCAGCGCAAACGCCGTTGCCGGCGGATTAGCCGCCGAGTACGCGCCAAGATCAGCGACGAGCGTGGCCTTGTCCGGCCCGTCGATTCGGTAGATTCCGTCCACACCGCCACCGAATTCGCCGACCAGGGTCACCAGTGCGTAAGCCGTGCGGTTGATGAACAGGACATCGACCACGCCGCCGATACCAATGACCGACAGCGGCAGGCCGCCCTCGTGGAACGTCGAGACCTCGCCGGTGCGCAGGTTCACGCGCGAGATTCTGCCGGCAGCACCTTCAGTAACATAGAGGTGCCCGTATGGCCCGACTGCGCTGCCCTGCGCACCCATCAGACCACTGGCGACCAGCTCCTGCGCGCTGCCGGTAACAGGAGTGAGCGCCGCGATCAGCGCGACTGCCGCGATGTCTCGTATGCGAAAACGAAGCAAGACTGAGTTGATCATGAAAACTCCCCCCAATTTTGTTTTCAAACGTGCAGTAAGCACTGCATTTCCTACTACGGAAAACTCGACGCGCGATTACGCTGAAGCTATCGGCAGTTGTGTCGCAGTCGAACAAGACATCTGTGGGAGGCGCGCAGCACGACTAACTGCTGCGATATGATTTCTTCGAACGTTGGACGACAGACCTGAGAATGTGGCCAGCCTACTCCTGCTCTGCGGCAGACGCGCTTCAGGTAGACTATTCGCTGCTCCTGAGAACCGTAATACAGAGCGGGGAAATGCGCTGGTGAGAAACATTTGCACGGCAGGCATTGTGACGTTTTGGCTGGTGCTCATGACGAGTGCCGGCGCGCAGCAGACGCTTACAGCGCGATTGACGATGATGCCGATCGACGAAGTCAACCGTGGGATCGTGACGGGTTCGGGTTCGGCGACAGCCGAGCTCGACGGCGATACACTGAAGCTCGCAGGTTCCTTCGCCGGCCTGCAGGGCCCGGCAACGGTCGCGCGCCTGCACCAGTCACTCGACCGAGGCATTCGCGGCACCGCACTCTACGATCTGACGGTTACGCCGGACGTCGCCGGCAGCATCACCGGCGAGATCGAGCTGACGCCCGAGCAGGTCGAGCTGCTGCGTGCCGGTCGTCTGTATATCCAGATTCATAGTACGAGCGCTCCCGAGGGCAACCTCTGGGGCTGGCTCCTGTAGCCGATGGAGCAGACCATGCGAATACGAATTGCCTTCGGCTCACTCGCCATTGCCGCGCTGGCCGGCACGGGCCAGGCCCAGACGCCCGGCCCGTTTACGCTCGAGCAGGCCGCAGCCGGACTGACCGCGTACCGCACTCACTGCGCGAGCTGTCATATGGCCGATCTGACCGGACTGAACGAAGCCCGCCCGCTGGCCGGGCCGGATTTCATGAATGTCTGGGGCGAGCGCAGCGCGGCGCAGCTGCTCTCTTTCACACGGCTGACGATGCCCCAGGCGCCCGCGATCCCGGGCAGCCTTGCTGAGCAAACGTACGCCGACATCGTTGCGTTCGTGCTCCAGGCAAACGGCGCACAACCCGGCAACGAAACGCTGACCGCTGCGAGCGATGTCGTTATCGGCAGCATCGCCGACGGCACGATGCCAGAGGAGGTTCGCCTGGCGGCAACGGCCGCGCAGCCGGCGGCGGCCACGGCGGAAGGCGGCATCGTCGGGCTGACGCTCGAAGGTGCGATCGAGGGCCTGCGTCCCGTCACCGACGAGATGCTGCGCAACCCGGATCCTGACGACTGGCTGATGCTGCGCGGCAACTACGAAGCATGGAGCTACAGCCCGCTCGATGACATCAATCGTGACAACGTCAGCGAGCTGCGTCTCGAGTGGGCCTGGGGGCTGCTGGGCGGTGGCCGCAATGAGCCCGCACCGATCGCCCACGACGGCGTGCTGTATATCGTCAACATGGCCAACGTCGTTCAGGCGCTCGACGGCGCCACCGGGACGCTGCTGTGGGAACACTACCTGGGGCCGACGATTGCCTCACGTGCCATGCGCGGGGTTGCGATATACGAAGACAAAATAATCGCTGCGACCAACGATGCACGGCTCGTCGCGCTCGAGGCCGCAACGGGCCGGCGCGTGTGGGATGTGACCATCGGCGACCGCAGCGAAGGCGGGTTCACGAACTCGAGCGGACCGATCGTCATTAACGGCAAAGTGATCTCCGGCCTCGCCGGCTGCGACCGCTACCGCGAACAGAAGTGTTTCATCTCTGCCTATGACGCGGACGACGGCCGTGAGCTCTGGCGTTTCAATACGGTCGCGCGGGATCTCGAGCCCGGCGGCGACACCTGGGGCAATCTGCCCGATCTGTATCGCGCCGGCGGAGAGACCTGGATCACCGGCACCTACGACCCC
>JASFSB010000387.1:0-3359 GCA_050114615.1 Gammaproteobacteria bacterium | reverse complement strand
AGGACTGTGCGAGATCGAGCACGTATTCGCCGTCGGCGGTGCGCAGGCGATCGCCGCCATGGCCTATGGCACGCAGAGCATTCCACGCGTCGACAAAGTATTCGGTCCCGGTAACGCCTGGGTGACCGCCGCAAAGGCACAGGTCAGCAACGATGCACGCGGTGCGGCGCAGGATATGCCGGCCGGGCCCTCCGAAGTCATGGTCGTCGCGGACGCCGCGGCAGATGCGGAGTTCGTTGCAGCAGACCTGCTGTCGCAGGCCGAGCACGGTGCTGACTCGCAGGCCCTGCTCGTCACTGACGCGCCCGCGCTCGCGACACGTGTCGCCGACGCGCTCGCCGGGCAACTCGCCGGCCTGACCCGGCAGAAAGTCGCTCGTCAGGCGCTCGAGCATTCGTTTGCCGTGATCGTGGCTGACACGAGCGCGGCGATCGCGCTCGCGAACGAATATGCGCCGGAGCACCTCATTTTACAGGTGGCGGAGCCACGTCGCTGGCTCGGCCGGATCGAGAGCGCCGGATCCGTGTTTCTGGGTCGCTGGGCCCCGGAATCTGTCGGCGACTACTGCAGCGGAACGAATCACGTCCTGCCAACCTACGGCTATGCCCGCAGCTACTCGAGTCTGGGCCTGTCTGACTTCATGCGCGCGATGACTGTACAGGAGCTGGATCCGGAGGGCATCAGGACGATCGGCCCCGTTGCGATCGAGCTCGCAGACCTCGAGGGTCTCGATGCGCATGCAAACGCCGTCAGGCTGCGTCTTGCAGCGCTGAGGAGCTGATCGATGGCATCATCCGTTCTCGACCTGGCTCGCCCGGATCTCGCCTCGCTGCGGCCCTACACGCCCGGCAGCTACGAACCGGGTCTGCTTCGACTGAACGCCAACGAATCTCCATGGCGCTCCCCGGCCGACAAAACCGAACGCGGGCTCAACACCTACCCGCCGCCGCGTCCGGATGCCCTGCGCGCCGTGCTGGCCAGGCACTATGGTCTGGAGGAGGAGACGGTTCTCGTGACCCGTGGCAGCAGCGAAGCCATCGACGTCCTGATTCGCGGCTTCTGCGTCGCCAATCAGGACGCCGTCGTGACGACGCCGCCGACCTTCGACATGTATCGGCTATACGCGGGGCTGCAGGCCGCGAAGGTCATTAGCGTACCGCTGCAGCGCGCGGATGATTTCGCATTTCAGACCGAAGCGGTCGTCGCAGCGATCGCAGAGCCGGTCAAAATCGTATTCCTTTGCTCCCCGAACAATCCCACTGGCAACTCGATCGCGGAGCGCGACGTTGAGCGGGTCATCGAAGCGGCAGCCGGACGCGCGATTGTCGTCATCGATGAAGCCTATCAGGAATTCGCTTCACAGCCTGGCTTCACGGGGCGACGCAGCGCGTGGCCCCATGTCGTCGTCCTGCGGACATTGTCCAAGTTCGTCGCATTGGCCGGTGCCCGCTGTGGCATATTGACCGCAGCGCCCGAGGTCATCGAGTTTCTCGGGAACGTGCTGCCGCCGTACACGTTTCCGACTCCGACTATCGAGCACGTCCTTGCAGCGTTCACACAGGACGCATTGCAGATTTCGACCGAGCGCGTGCAACTGATCAAGCGCGAGCGGCAGCGACTCGCTGAAACAATGCGAGACTCTCTTCTCGTGTCACGCGTTTTTCCCAGCGACGCGAACTTTCTGCTGATAGAAACGCGCAGCGCCGAAGAATTCTGCCGGCGCGCTCACCGCGCCGGCATCCTCGTCAGGCAGTTCCCCGGCCAGACTGAGCTGCACAACTGCGTCCGTGTCACGATTGGCCGACCGGAAGACAATGACCGACTGATCCGCGCTATATCGGGCGGAGGCAGTAATGACTAAGCATCTGTTGACGGGCTGGGAGCACTGCATCGTCCGGTCCGACGACGGCTGCCTGCGCGATGCATCGCAGCTGCAGCTTGTTGCGGGGGTCGTGCCGGCGCTGCTGCGGTTTACTGCCGCAGGTTTCGAGGTCACGCCCAGCACCAACCGCCGCGGCATCGGTGAGACTGAGCTTTCTGCGGCAGCGCAGATCGACGCGCTCGTACTGCGACTGCTGCGCTCTCAGGGCGTGCGCATCAACGATGTACGCGTGTGTGTCCACGAGCCCGAAGCGGATTGCGATTGCCGGAAGCCCGGCGTCGGACTGATCGCGGACCTGCTGCCAACGCTCGACCGCTCTGGCAGCAGGGTCGTCGACACCGATGAGTCGAGTCGACGGTTCGCACTGAACATCGGACTTCCATTCGAATTGCTCGAGTCCGACACATCTGTCGATGGCTGGCGCGGACTCGCGCACAGGGTGCTCGACAGTCCTCGCCGGGCGCACGTGCACAGGCAAACGCGCGAAACGGATGTTCGCGTCACGATCGATCTGGACGACGCCGCCGATCCGCAGGCGAGCACGGGTTTGCCGTTTTTCGATCACATGCTCGAACAGCTTGGCAAGCACGGCGGCTTTCTGCTCGACGTTCGCTGTGACGGCGATCTGGAAATCGACGAGCACCACACGATCGAAGATGTGGCGCTTGCAACCGGTGCGGCGCTGCGAGAAGCGTTGGGCGATAAACGCGGCATAGAGCGCTACGGGTTCGTACTGCCGATGGATGAGACCAGAGCCGAGGCATCGATCGACCTCGGTGGTCGACCGTATCTGGTCTTCACAGCAAAATTCCCGCGCGACAATGTCGGAGGCATGCCGACCGAGCTCGTCGAGCACTTTTTTCGCTCCTTCAGCGATGCGCTCGGCGCATCGCTGCATGTATCCGTTCAGGGCGAGAACACGCATCACATGATCGAAGCCTGCTTCAAGAGTCTGGCGCGCGCGTTGCGCATGGCGAAACAGCGCACCGGCGATGCGCTCCCATCGACGAAAGGTACGCTGTGAGCGATCGGGTCGTGATCATTGGCTCGACGGGCGCCAACCTTGCGTCCCTGGATTTCGCGCTCCGGAGGCTCGGCGTGGACGCGCCTGTCTCGGAAGACCCGGAACGGATTCGCGCTGCCGGCAAAACAATACTGCCGGGCGTCGGTGCAGCGAAAGACGCAATGAATCGGTTGCGCCAGGCCGGGCTCGATCAACTGATCCCCACTCTCGAGCGCCCGCTGCTTGGAATCTGCGTAGGCATGCAGCTGCTGTTCGAGCGCTCCGAGGAGGACGATGCCCAGTGCCTGGGCATCGTGGCAGGCACTGTCGCGCGCTTTCCGGACAGGGCCGGGCTACCGGTACCGGAAATGGGATGGAATCAGCTCGAGCGACTGTCGGGCTCTGCGTTGCTGCGCGACGTTTCCGAAGGCGAGTACGCCTATTTTGTCCACAGTTACGCGGCACCGGTCTGTG
>JASFSB010000386.1:0-3375 GCA_050114615.1 Gammaproteobacteria bacterium | reverse complement strand
GGCTACGGTCCTGTCCGGGTCGATTTCCCTGCGGAGTTGATCGAAATAGCCGATGTGAAGATTGGTTCCGAGCTTGATGCTGCCCTGATCCGGCGCAAGCTCGCCCAGCATGATGCGCAGCAGGGTGCTCTTGCCGACGCCGTTATTGCCGATGATCCCGATCCTGTCACCGCGCATGATGCGCAGTGAGAAATTCCGCAGCAGCGTGGTGTCACCGAATCCATGCGTAATGTTGCGCATTTCGATGACTTTCCGCCCCGAGACTTCCTCGGACTGGTTGATGTGAATCCGTGCGGTGCGTGCGCGTTTGATGCGCGCCGCGCGTTGCTCGCGAAGCTTCAGTAATTCGCGAACCCGGCCTTCGTTGCGCGTGGCACGCGCCTTGATCCCCTGGCGTACCCAGCTTTCCTCCTCGGCCAGCTTTTTATCGAACTCCCGGTTGTGCCGATCCTCATCCGCATCAGCCTGCGCCCGGCGGCGCAGATAATCGCGATAACCGCCTGGCCAGCTGCGCAGCTTGCCGCGGTCGAGATCGACGATTCGAGTGGCTACGCGCTCGACGAAGCTGCGGTCGTGCGTCACGAAAACGACGGCGCCTGGGTACCGACGCACCTGCTGCTCGAGCCATTCGATCGTCGAGATATCCAGATGGTTCGTCGGCTCATCGAGAAGCAGCAGGTCCGGACTCGCAACGAGCGCCTGAGCCAGGGCCACACGTCTTCGCCAGCCGCCTGAAAGCTCATGCATGTCGAGGCTGAGCGGCAGCTCGAGCTGTGAGCAGATTGCGTCCACCTGAGCCTCGATCGACCAGCCGCCGCCGGCCGTGATGCGGCGCTCCAGGTCGTCCAGCCGAGCGAGTGCCTGTTTG
Organism: Gammaproteobacteria bacterium; assembly: GCA_050114615.1. GTDB lineage: Bacteria > Pseudomonadota > Gammaproteobacteria > Steroidobacterales > Rariloculaceae > JAHEEO01. The sequence goes on along the minus strand of JASFSB010000386.1, from coordinate 2,507 downwards.
TCCGTGCGCTCGGCCGCACTGAGCGAATGATAATCGTCGATCAGCTGTCTTTGCTCCGCCATGCCGTCGGTCACGAACTCGCGTACAGACTGTGCGGAGGCCTCCGCGAGCTGCTGATCGAGCATCCGCATACGCAATACGGCAGGACGTTCGACTTTGCCATCGTCAATCTCGAGGAGGCCGGCAATGATCTTCAGCGTCGTCGATTTGCCGGCGCCGTTACGCCCGATCAGGCAGACACGTTCGCCGGCCTCGATGCTCAGATTCGCATCACGGAGAATCTGCTGATCACCGAAGGCGAGCGAGACGTCAGTTAGTCGTGCGAGGTAACTCATGGCTGCAGAATTGTAAAAGATCCGCCAGTGCGCTCGCCGTAACCGGACCGGACTATGTTTATCGTGCTGCCACCGATCGGCGAATTGTTCCCACAGGTGTCGGGAAATCAGGCTACCGTCCCCGTACAGGTTCAGCTAGTATCATCTGATGGTCGGTGTCCGAACAAAGCGTATTCTGAACACTGCTGCGCTGATAGCGGTGTTGCTGTTTGCGCAGGCGGTGACATCGGCCCACGTCGACCGCGACGACTCTCACACGGCGGGCGAGATCTGCGCAATCTGTGTCATGCACGCCCAGATGGGTTCTGCGAACGTCGCGGCATCGGTCTTCGTCGACATCCGGATTCAATACGCAGACGAGGTCGATTTCCTCGCAGTCGCGCCGCCACGGCGGTACGTTGCGGCCTCGCTTGCCAGAGGTCCTCCGCTGATTTCCTAGGTTCTCCGCCAGTCTCGTGTGTTTCGGGCGTCCCGGGACACGCGCTGTTCGAATTCGAATCGAGGAAATCTCCATGCATCGTTCCATCAAACCGCCGGTGGGCCCGCTGGCCCTGGCTATTGCCAGCGTTCTCACTCCTGTTGCTTCCTTCGCTCAGCACGTAATCGAGGAAGTTGTCGTTACCGCGACACCTCGCGACGTGGCGACGACGGATCTCGCTCAATCCGTCACCGTGCTGGCCGGCGAGGAGCTCGATCGCACACGCAGCTCGAATCTCGGTGAAACGCTCGAGAGCCAGCTCGGCATGAGCGCTTCGTATTTCGGCACCGGCGCGTCGCGGCCGATCATTCGTGGCCTTGCGGGCGCGCGCGTCCGGACGATGGAAGACGGCATCGATTCGATGGACGTCTCGACCGTCAGCGTAGATCACGCGGTCAGCATCGATCCGCTGGTTGCCCGGCAGATCGAGATCTTTCGCGGACCGACCACTTTGCTTTATGGCAGCGGTGCTGTCGGTGGCGTGATCAACACCGTGACGAGCCGAATTCCCGAAGCAGCGCCCGAAGACGGGCTCGATGCGGCGCTGGAGGTTCGTGGTGACACCGTGTCCAACGACAGGACCGGCGCCGTGGCGCTCGATGGCGGCGGCAGCGGCTTCGCATGGCATTTCGACGGGGCACGCCGTAGTACGGACGATTACGAGATTCCCGGTTTTGCCGAGCATGAGCATGCTGAGGAACACGAAGAAGAGCATCACGACGAAGTCGCAGGCATTCTCGAAAACAGCGACCTCGAGCTGACGAGTTACGCCGCCGGCGGTTCCTGGCTCGGCGACAATGCGTTCTTCGGCGTTTCTTTCAGTGGCTTCGATACGCAGTACGGCGTCCCTGGCCATGCGCACGAGCACGAAGGCGAAGAAGAGGAAGAAGAGCACGAGGAAGAGGTTGTGCGGATCGATCTCGAGCAGACGCGGTTCGATCTGAAAGGCAGCTGGTCGGAGCTCGGCGGTGCGCTCGAGGGCGTCAGTCTTCACTTCGGAAGAAACGACTATGAGCACGTCGAGCTGGAGGGTGATGCAATCGGTACACGCTTCATCAACGAAGCATGGGAAGGCAGACTGGAGTTCCTGCATGCGCCGGTGGGCATGTGGAATGGTGCATTCGGCCTGCAGATCAGTGAGCGAGACTTCTCGGCGATCGGTGATGAGGCGTTCGTGCCGCCGGTCGAGACCAGTACTTATGGTCTGTTTGCGCTCGAACAGCTGGACATGCAGCAATGGAGTGTCTCGCTTGGTGCACGCTACGAAACCCAGGAGCATGCCCCGACCGGGGCCCCGTCCGTCGACGACGCTGCGATCAGCTTCTCCGTCGCAGCAGTGCGCGAATTCGCCGGGGGGCATGCACTGGCTTTGAACATGGCTTCGGCCGAGCGCCTGCCGGTTGCCGAAGAGCTGTTCGCCAACGGGCCGCACCTGGCCAGCGGCGCGATCCAAATCGGCGATTCGACTCTCGGCGTCGAAACTTCGCGACATGTGGATATCGGCTTTCGAAAATCCACGGGCGATATGAATTGGTCGATTACCGCGTTCATGACGGACTACGACGACTTCATATTTCTGCGGGACACGGGCGTCGAGGACCCGGACGAGGCGCTGCCGATCTTCGAGTTCAGCCAGCAGGACGCGGAGTTCCGCGGGCTGGAAGCCGAGCTTTTCAGGCCGATCGCCAACGTGG
>JASFSB010000385.1:0-3379 GCA_050114615.1 Gammaproteobacteria bacterium | reverse complement strand
GAATGTTCCCCGGAGAGCCAGCCTGTTATCCTTGGTATGCGGCACACAGGGCCGGTGTCGGAGGGCCGGATGATCCCACGCTTCATGACTCACAGTTCCACGGCAACAGGCGTATCCCGTCGACGGCGCCGTGCAGGTTTGTCCTTACTGTCGATCGGCCTTGCCATTTCGCTGAACGGTGCCGCTCTTGCACAGGCTGATTTCAGCGGCATCTGGGTACCCGTCGCCGACCGCGCACAGGGCTGGAACAAGCCCGAGCTGCCGCTGACCGAGCGAGGGGCTGCGGCGCTTGCGGCCTATGACAGTCGCCGACACGATTCGACGCGTTTTTGCATGCCGATGGGCACGCCGCGCAATACGCTGGCGATAGCCGGTTACCCGATCGAGATCCTGCAGACACCGACCCAGATGACGATGATTTTCGACGGTCGCGGGGATATCCGGCGCATTTTTCTCGACGGACGCGGCCATCCACCGGACCCGATACCGGGCTGGATGGGACATTCGATCGGCGGGTGGCGGGACGCCACACTCAACGTAGACACGATCGGCATGACGGCGCAAAGCCGACTCTCCGCCGACGGTCTGCCGCACAGTGACGCAATGCAGGTTCGCGAAACCTGGCGCCTCGTGGAGGAAGATTCGGAAACGCTCCTCAAGATCGTGCTCCACATTGATGACCCGGTAACGTATGACCGAGCGCTCGAAGCGGTCCGCTATTTCCGCAGAGCGCCGTTTGCAATGCCACGCGAGACGGCTGCGTTCTGCCAGCTCGATCAGTGGCGTGAGCAGCTCGAACGTCACAGCAAGGCACAGTCGATGCAGCTGCGGGCGCAGGAAGCAGCTGACGCTGCAGAGCAGCACTGATGCGCACGCTCACCGCGCTGACACTGATCTTCGGCTTTATCGCCTGGCGGGAGGCCGCGGCGCAGGACTCCCCGGCAGATTTCAACGGTATCTGGATGCCGACGGCGATTGCACCCGATGGCACACGCAATCGTCCCTGGCCTGAACATCCACCATTTCGCCCCGAAGTTCAGACGCTCGTCGATCGTTATTACGCACAGTACGATGCTGTTGAAGATGACGACGGCCGCAGTTGCCTGCCCTACGGCATGCCGCGGCAAATGCTCGTCACGGCGCAGTACCCGATCGAAATCATTCAGACAGACCAGCGGCTAACGATTCTGTTCGAGCTTCACAACGACGTCCGCCGAGTCTTCCTGGACGGACGCAGTCACGGTGTCGATCTGCTGCCGACATGGATGGGACATTCCGTCGGCTGGTTTGAGGAGGATACGCTCGTGATCGAAACGACCGGCATCCGCGAGACCGCGATGCCGCGCCCCGGCAGCCCAGAGCTCAAAGTCACTGATCGGATCAGTGAAATCGACGGCGGCGATCGTGGACGAATGCTCACGGTCGACGTGACGATTGACGATCCGCTCGTTTTTCAGGAACCGTTTACGGCGCGCAACTACTACTGGCTCCAGACGGAGATCGAGATGGGCGAATACTTCTGCAGCGACGACCTGTGGCAGCAAAGTCTGAACGGCGGCGAAGACGACATTCCGTGGCGTTAGCGGAATAGGAGAAATTCGTATGAGGCACGTGCTAATCGCGCTGATCGGCAGCACCATGCTGCTCTGTGTCGCCGGTGCACATCATTCCGTATCGAACTTCGACCGAAGCATCGTTTCGGAGATCAGCGGCGTCGTCACCAGATTTCAGTTCATGAATCCGCACTCGCTGATCGAGATGGATGTTGCCGACGGCACGGCCGGACAGACGCGTCGATACCGCGTATTTGCGACGAGCAGAGTCGTATTGCAGCGCTATGGCTGGCGACCGGACAGCGTTCATGTCGGCGATTCAATCTCTATTACGGGTCATCCCGACGAAGAGCAGCCCACCTTCATCTATCTGACTGGTATCGAGTTTGCAGACGGCACGCAGTGGGCACGGAGCGAAATACTCGAGTAGTACCAGGCGGTTGTTTTCGTCGGCCGGTTCGTCACGACCGCAGCCACTATTTCCCGAAGTGAGCCTTCACTGCAGCGGCTGCAACTCGATCTCGACGCCTTCCGGCAACGGATATTCGTCGATGTTCAGAAACAGCGAAACCATCCCGTAATAGCCAACGATCCCAACGACGTCGACGACGCCGCGCTCGCCCAGTTTCGTTACCGCCGCTTCAAACGTAGCGTCGCTCACACGCCGGTCGTACAGCAACTCGCGGACAAGCGAGTAGACGATCGTTTCGTCGGCGTCCATGCCGCTCGGGTACTCGCCGCTTGCTATCGCATCGACGATAGTCTGATTCAGTCCTTCACGCAGCGCCGCGCTCTTGTGCGCGTACCACTCATAGTGTGAGGTCCAGAATCGGGCAGTCATGACGATAGCCAGCTCACGCAGCTTGCCCGGCATCGCGTTGAATCGGGAAAAAACGCCGAGTCGCTGCGCCGCGTCCCCCATTTCGGGACTTCGCAACATCACATTGAATGGCCCTCCCAGACTGTCGCGCGGCCCTTCGAGAACATGCGACACCATCATCTTTTGCGCGTCGGTCATCTCTTCCCAACTCAGAGGCGCAAACCGGTTGCCTGCCAGGTTCAGGTTGTCAGGTTCCGCCATCCTCGAGTCTTCGGCCGGTTCCGGTGCGGGCATGCACGCTGCACATACGAGTGTGACGAGTACGATCTCGATCATTGGACTACGCATACCAGTTGCCTCAATCTATTTCATGTATGTTTTCACGAAGTCCTGAAACGGCTGTCCAAACGCATCTTTGAATACGACCCAGGCTTCACGAGCGGACTGTCGATCGCCAAAGTTCTTCACCGACCAGACAAGCTCATTCCATTGTGAATCAGGCAGCAGACCTTGCTGGTACAACTGGAATAGCTGATTCCACGCCGTAAATGCTCGCCATTCGAACAGCATCATTCGTTGTCGATCGACTTCGTCGAGACTGTCGAACTCAGCCGCTCCTTTCGTCCAATACTCCGCCAGCTCGCGGCTGTTCGCGACTTCGCCACATAGACGTTCCTGCAGGGCCAGATAGTATCCGGCGGCGCTTTGTCGCATGATTTCGGTGTTCTGCCTGAGTTGCCGGCCGACATACACCAGCGATGCGACAATCAGGCCGACGCCGATCACCTGGGCCAGGTAAGCTAATTGCTCCAGTGACATTTCGTCCTCCGTGATCGCCATCAGCCGCAAATGATTATTCTGATGCGGCTGGCCTAATCCGCCAGAAAAAGCTCTGTCGCGACCCCTGCGCTCGATGCTGAAGCAACCCCGACAGCCAGGTACTTCTTAGCCGTTGCAATAGGCAGTCTGCCAGATTGAAAGGCCGTTGAAAATTTTCCAGTGAATC
>JASFSB010000384.1:0-3380 GCA_050114615.1 Gammaproteobacteria bacterium | reverse complement strand
ACCGCAAACAGACGACACGAGAATCCGCGCTTTCAGGGAACTCACGACGCCGGCTCGGCTGATCGATGAGCTCCCCTGCACGCCACCGCTTTCCGAAGTGGTTACGCAGGCGCGCAGCCGACTGCACGACATCCTTCATGGCGCCGACGGCCGCCTCGCCGTCATGATCGGACCGTGTTCGATTCACGATCCGGCGGCAGCGATCGATTACGCACAACGTCTGCAGCCAATGCGTAATGAACTCGGCGACGCGCTGGAAATCATCATGCGCGTCTACTTCGAAAAGCCCAGAACGACTATCGGATGGAAAGGCCTCATCAACGACCCCGACCTTGATGAGAGCTTCGACATCAACAAGGGGCTTCGCCTTGCGCGCAGTGTCCTGATCGACATCAATGCGCTCGGCCTGCCCGCCGGCTGTGAATACCTCGATATCACGTCACCGCAATACCTGTCTGATCTGGTTTCCTGGGGCGCGATCGGCGCGCGTACGACCGAAAGCCAGGTACACAGAGAAATGGCTTCCGGCCTGTCGTGTCCCGTCGGATTTAAAAACGGCACTGGAGGGAACATCAAAATCGCCGTCGATGCCGCCTGGGCTGCTTCGCATCCGCACCACTTTCTTGCCGTCACTAAAGACGGCCGATCCGCTGTCGCCGCGACACGCGGGAATTCCGACGCTCACGTGATTCTGCGCGGCGGCAGGCAGCCGAACTACGATGCCGAGTCGATTCAGCAGGCATGCGCGCTGCTCGAAGCGGCACAACTGCCGCCGCGCGTCGTCGTCGACGCGAGCCATGCGAATAGCCTGAAGCAGCCCGAGAATCAACCGAAAGTAGTGGCTGCGATTGCCGGGCAGATCGAAGCAGGCAGTACACGCATTGCAGGTGTCATGATCGAGAGTCATATCGTCGCTGGCCGACAGGACCTGGTGCCAGGCCGCGCGCTGACTTACGGTCAAAGCATCACGGATGGGTGCATCGACTGGGCAACTTCGACGGCCTGCCTGAGACGCCTGGCCGACGCCGTGCGCCGACGTGGCATCGGTGCGGCCGCAGCGTAATCAGGAATCGGCTTTTTGCGTAGTTCGCTTACGCTTGTGTCGCGTCTCGATCGGTATCGCGATTCCGGGCGACGTCGGCACGGGCGCCGGCTTGCCGATGTAGTAACCCTGCGCGAAGTCGATCCCGTAACTTGCGAGCAGGGAATACGCCGTCGCATCGGCTACGAATTCCGCAATGGTCCGGACCCCGAGACCGGCGCCGATATCAGCAAACAGTCGCACCATCGTCTGATCCAGCGGACTGCGCGCGAGATTTTCGACGAACGATCCATCGATCTTGAGGTAATCGAATCTGAATCGTTTCAGATGACTGAATGAGCTGTACCCCGTCCCGAAATCATCGATCGCGATGCGGCAGCCCATCGACTGCAGGCCTCTGAGCTGCTTTTCGGCATCCTCGAAATTGCGTATCGCCACCTGCTCGGTGATTTCGAAAATTACCGCATCGCCTGGAACAGAGTACCGTCTGAGCGCCTCTCGGACCTTGACATGAAGGTCCGGCGTTTCGAACGCCGGGGCGGACAAATTGATCGTGAACTTCAATGAAGCATTATCGCGCCGATGGACCGAGAGCGATTCGATGGCGTGCTCGATCACCCAGTAATCGATATCCTGCATCAGACCGAAGCGTTCAGCCGCTGGCAGAAAGGCGCCCGGAGCGATGATTCGCCCGTCTGGCAGCTGCAGGCGCAGCAGGACTTCGTAGTGTGTCGTTTCACCTGTTGCGATGTGCACGATTGGCTGATACCGGAGCACGAACATGTCATCGACGAGGCCCTGTTTGATGCGGCGCGTCCAGCCAACGTCTTCCTTCATCTGCTCCGTTTCTTTCGCAGATACTCGAAAGAACTCTATTCGGTTACGTCCGCGGCGTTTCGCTTCATGACAGGCCAGATCGGCCTGCGCGAGCAGCTCGTCGGAAGACTTTCTGTCCGAACGGAACAAAGTCACGCCAATGCTGCATTGCAGCTGAAACGCATGATCATCCTCGACATGCGCGAAATCTCGCATTCTGTTGTGGATTTCCGATGCGATCTGTTGCGCTTCGCGTTTATCGACGCCTTTGAGAAGAATCGCAAATTCATCGCCGCCGAATCGCGCAATGCAATCGAATTTGCGGACGCACTTCCGCAGCAGACGCGCAGCACTAATGAGCAGCTTGTCGCCAGCCGGATGACCGCAGGTGTCGTTTACGTATTTGAATTGATCGAGATCGATGAACAGAACGGCGCTTTGCTGCGCCTCCCTGCGGACTCGTTCCAGCTCCAGATCCAGTTCAGCGACGAACCGAAATCGGTTGAACAGACCAGTCAGCGCATCGTGATTGGCCAGCCGCGTCAATCTTGCGTCGCGCTCACGAAGTGTCGCGTCGGTCGATTTCAGTGTATCGATGATCGACGCGATTTCCCTGTGTGGCGTCTCGGGAAATCGCACATCCAGCTCTCCCCTGGCGAGACGCCGAATCGGATCCTGCAGACGCGAGAGTCCGCGCAAAGACCGCTTGAGAATTCTGTTGCTGACGAACGCGAGCACCAGAAGGATGCCCAGCAGCACGATGCTGGCGAGTCGAACACTCGCCGCGATCTGCTCAAAGTGTGGCGTGAAATCGAGCTGCAGCTCCACGAAGCCGAGCGTTTCTGTCTCTGTCTCGGCTAAGCCCGTCTCGATCCCGAATAAACCATCGCCTGCGAATCGCTCCGTCCACAGGACGCTTTGAATGATGAATTCACCACTGAGTTCCCCGCGACTGAGCAGGTACGAGCGTTCGCTGCCCACTCTCTTTTCCAGATCGTCGACGACGAACGGATCGAGGTTCCCGTGGTTCGGATTCACAGATCCGCTGTCGACAGCGTTGACGATTTCACCGGCAGCATTGAAGTAAGTAACGCGTACGAGCTCCGGGTAACGATTCGCGAATCGTTCAACGTCTATAAAGGCATCGACCGGGTCATCCAGATACAGCGGCGCGCCGAGCTCCTGCAATTCGTCCACCCATTGCAATGCCCATCTGTCCACGTTCTCGATAAGCAGGCTGTACGCAGACCAGTAGAGACCGGCGATCGCGAAGGCCCCGGCAAGCGCGGTGAGCACGACCTGCAGCGACAGGATTTCCGCGACAAGCGTCCGTCCGCCGCAGACACGACCGAGCATCGCGCTCAGACGCGCTCGCAATGTCGGCTTAGCCGGCTGTACCAATGCATCCATAATCAGTCGACACCGATGCCCAGACGCGCTGCCACGCCGGGATTGACGTCGACGTCGAAAGCCTGCGGCGTTACGAGCTCGAATCCACCTGCGACAAAGCTCTGCAGACGCG
>JASFSB010000383.1:0-3381 GCA_050114615.1 Gammaproteobacteria bacterium | reverse complement strand
CGGCGATCTGCTGCTCGGCGGCCGCAGCGACGAGACATGCGGAAATCGACTCGTCAGCAAACTCGAGATCGGCAATCTCCCGGTAAACGGCCAGCGGCTCACGCTGCCAGCACGAGGCACAAGACATGGCAACGAAGAATATCAATAGCCTTTTCACGTTCATTCCTTCCAAAATGAAGGCGCGATGAGTACCAGTATTGTAAATATTTCCAGGCGTCCGAGAATCATCGCCAGCACGAGAATCAATTTCGTTTCGGACGTCACGCTGAGAAAATTGCCCGAAACTTCATTTAGCCCGGGGCCGAGGTTGTTCAATGTCGTCGCGACGGCAGAGAACGCCGTCACCTGATCCATGCCGTCGAACATCAGCGCGATCATCAGGATAGAAAACACGATGACATAGACTGTAAAGAATCCCCAGATCCCGTCAATGACGGCATCCGGAACGACCCGACCCTCGACCTTTACACGCCACACGGATTTGGGATGAATCAGGCGGCGCAGATGCACGCCGACCTGTTTGGCCAGCACGACGAAGCGTATGACCTTCATGCCACCCGCCGTGGAGCCGGCACAACCGCCGATGAAACTCGTGAATATCAGGATTACCGGTAACGCGAGCGGCCAGACCGAGAAGTCGTCGATGCCGTAACCTGTGCTCGTGACCACTGAGATGACCTCGAACGCACCGCGACGCACCGCGTCGGTCATCGATGGCGTATCGCTTTGCGAGTAAAGCACCGCGGTAACGATGAGTCCCGTGACGAAGATGACGCTGAGAAAGGCGCGTAACTGACTGTCAGAACGGTAGGCACTTGGGCGTCTTGCGGATAACGCAACGAAATGCGTGCTAAAACTGATCGCGCCGATCACCATGAACAGGATCGCCACGGCTTCTATCAGCGGGCTGTTGAAGTAGCCGATGCTCGCATCGTGCGTCGAATACCCGCCTGTCGAAACTGTGGTCAGGCTGTGCGCCACTGCATCGAACGGCTCCATTCCTGCGAAGAAGTAAGCAAGTGCACAGGCAGCCGTCAAACCGAAATAGACCAGCCAGACGTTGCGCGCAGTTCTCGCGACGCGCGGAGTCAGCTTTTCGTCCTTGAACGGCCCTGGCGTTTCAGCTTTGTAGAGCTGCATACCGCCGACGCCGAGCATCGGCAGCAGGGCGATCGCAAGGACGACAACGCCAACGCCGCCAAACCACTGAATTTCCTGCCGATAAAAGAGGATGGATCGAGGCAGCTCATCCAGGCCCGTCAGCACAGTGGCCCCGGTCGTCGTATAGCCGGAGGTGGATTCGAACAGCGCATCCACGAAACTCATGTCGAGCGTGAGAACGAACGGCACAGAACCGAGAACGCTCATCGAGACCCACATCAACGCGACAATCAGAAAACTGTGTCGCTGTCTCATTGACGTTTTTGCAGCCCAGGAGAACGGAACGTATATGGCCGATCCGGCCAGCACGGCGATCAGCGCAGTCTCGAGATAGGCCGCCGTATTTCCGTCCTGATACAGCAACGAGACCACGAGAGGCGGAAACAGGGTCAATCCGAATACGACGAACAGCACACCGAGGGTGCGAAATGTTGAGGCAAACCCCATTCTGGTTATTCGGTCGCTGGACTGGCTTTACGCCGAAGTGCTGATCACCGATCGGTGTTTTCACGGAGCCTTATACTCCTATGTTTTCATACAGTCTACAGACTGTCAGTCCCGTGCAGGCGATGCAGCAGCGCCTCATTCGCCGGCAACGGTGCCGCTCGCCCGCGGTGGCGTGGGCACATAGATTTCCGGCCTGGCGCCGCCGGCCGCACTGCGCCTGCGCGCCGCAGCCGGCGTTTCCAGCTGCGCGGCGCTCGCAAGTGCAGCTTTGCGATCGGCCTTCCACGGGCCGGGATGACCGGGCGGTGGAATCACGTTCGCCGAATAGTAGGCAACCTTGTGATTCGGCGGCGGCACGGCTCGTTCCAGATCGAGCTCACGCTCGTTCGAGCCCTTGCCGGGCACGTGACAGACACCGTCGTCCATTTCGAGATCGAGCCACCATTTCTTGTGCGGGTTGCGCCGCCCGTAGCCAAGCCTGTCGTCGAGGAAAACCGCCATCGGAACGAGAATCGGTTTGAGCCAGCGCGCATTGACCCCGAGCCACGTTCCGACGCGATGAGCGAGCGGACCGTCGAGTGTCGGCACCTTGTTCAGCGGACAGGTTTTCATACAGCGGCCACATGCTGAACCTTTCGGATTCGTCACACGATAGCGGACGCACCGGTCGACATCGGGCTTCCACATTTCATAGCCGTTGAACATGACTTTGTCGCCGAAAGGCATCGCATCGCATGGACACTCACGTGCACACTTGTAGCAATTCGAACAGAAATACTGGAGCCCGAAATCAATTGGCTTGTCCGGCAACAGCGGCATGTCTGTCGTGAGCACGACTGACTTGAAACGCGGCCCGACGAACGGATTGAGGACGAGCTCGCCGATACGGCTGAGCTCGCCGAGGCCGGCCCACATGAGCAAAGGAATGTGCAGCACGTCGCTATCCGCCTGCGTCTGCGCGCGCGCCGAGAAACCCAGCGACCGGATGTGCGTGGCCATGATGCCTGCGATCTCCGCGCCTCGCATATAAGCACGCATCGACTGGGCACCGGAAATCCAATCGTCTCCGCTGGCGCCTTCCATCGTCTCGAAGCCCTGATCAATCAGCATGACGATCGCGTATTTGTGATACGGCTTTATCGGCTGGCCGTCTTCGCCATGGGAATACCAGGCGTAGCGCGGAACTGCGCAGATCCCGGTCAGATCCGCGCCCATGAAATATGACAGCGACTTGAGCGCCTTTGTATTGGCGAGCGGATCGGCGTAGCGGTCGGTATCGACATCGGCGACTTCGCCGTCCTGGAACGCAGGCATCGTTCGCATCGGGCCGAACATTGCGACGTTATAAGGTGACTTACCGATGAACCGCTTCACTTCGCGCTGCGCCTTCTCGCCGAGATCACCATGCGCAGCACGAACGAAGAAGTTAGCCCGCTTCGGCACTCGCGGTACTTCGTCGTCGAGAATCAATGTCGTGGGTCGATCGACGCGAGTCACCTGCTCCATCGGGTAGCGGCTCATATGACTCGCGCGTCGCTCGCGGCGCGCACGTTCGCGTCCCGACACGGCACCGTTGATGCCGAACCAATAGCGTAATCCGCTTGCCGCCGACTTCGTGACTGCCAGCGGCGCGTCACATGCAAGGCCATAGTCGGTCGTCACGGCCGCAAGTGAAAACCGCTCGCCGACGAACGGACTCGATAAACTCAGGTCTTCGCGCATCGCGATACCGGCGAGCACTGCCAGCTTTGCGATATCGACGTCACTTTGCGC
>JASFSB010000382.1:0-3388 GCA_050114615.1 Gammaproteobacteria bacterium | reverse complement strand
GCCGTTTTTGGAGCTGCCGCCGGCTTTCTTGTGTGCCATCTATGCACCTCCTGCAATCGACGTGACTTCGACTTCGGTGAAATACTGACGATGGCCGTGCTGGCGCCTGTAATTCTTGCGGCGCTTGAACTTGACGACCTCGATTTTTCGCCCGCGGCCCTGCGACCGGACCTTCGCTTCCACCTTGCCGCCGGCCAGCACGGGCGTTCCGATCCTGATGTCGCTGCCTTCGCCAACGAGCAGCACCTGATCGAACTCGACGGTGTCGCCGACTTCGGCTTCCAGGCGCTCGACACGCAGCACGCTGCCTTCGCTGGCGCGATACTGTTTGCCGCCCGTACGAAATACTGCATACACTGTGGATTCTCCTGCCGCTGCCGGGACAGCGTCGTGCCGCCGAAAGGCCCGGAATTCTAGTGTTTTGAGCCACATCGGTCAATGGACCCGGAGCCGCCCGCCGGCCGGTCCGAGGTCTGCGCGCGCCGGTAACCGGCTGCGTTCGCGCCGGTGCCCATTTTGGTGCATTATCGCAGCCATGAATTTAGCCGCGCAGGGCTCTGCCGCCGCTTCCCTCGAGTCCATTCGCGCTCTGGTCGCCGACGATTGGGAAGCCGTCAACCGAACGATTTACCGACGCCTCGGCAGCGACGTCGCGCTCGTGAATCAGGTCGCCCATCACATCATTCATCACGGTGGCAAACGGCTCAGACCGCTTGTCGTTTTGCTCTCTTCGCGGGCCTGCGATATCAGCTCAAACCATCACATCGCCAGCGCGGCGATCATCGAGTTCATTCATACAGCGACCCTGCTGCACGACGACGTTGTCGACAACTCGGGCCGGCGCCGCGGCCAGCGCACCGCGAATGCGCTGTTCGGCAATCAGGCCAGCGTTCTGGTCGGTGATTTCCTCTATTCGCGCGCCTTTCAGATGATGGTCGAAATCAAGGAGATTTCGGTGCTGGACGTGCTGGCAAACGCAACCAATACGATCGCCGAAGGCGAGGTGCTGCAGCTGATGAACTGCAACAACCCCGACATCACCGAAGCCGCCTATATGGAAGTGATCTACCGCAAAACCGCCAAGTTGTTCGAGGCCGGAATGCGAATCGGCGCCCTGCTCGGCGGCCGACCGGAGTACGAGGATGCATTCGTGACTTTCGGCCGACACATCGGGCAGGCGTTTCAGCTCGTGGACGACGCACTGGACTATGACGCATCGCCGGAGGAGCTCGGCAAGAACATCGGGGACGACCTCGCTGAGGGTAAACCGACGCTGCCGCTCATTTACGCGATGGACCAGGGCACGGCGGCTGAACGACACATGATCCGCGAAGCCATCGAAACCGGGGGCACGCAGAATCTGAAATCGATTCAGATTGCGATCGAGTCTTCCGGCGGGTTGAGATACACGGCCGAACGCGCACGCGAGGAAGCTCAGGCCGCGCTCGCCGCGCTGCAGACGCTGCCGAAATCACGCTATCGTGACGGCCTCACATCACTCGCGCAGTTCGCGATCGACCGACGCTTCTGATTCCCCTGCGCTATTTCCGCCTGCGCTATTTCCGCTGTGCCGCCTTGAAGCGCTCGAGCTGCTCGGGCGTCGCCTCAGCCTGAAACCGTGCTTTCCACTGTCCATACGGCATGCCGTAGACGATTTCTCGCGCCTGCTCGAGGTCGACATCTTCGCCGAGCTCGGCGGCTTCCTTCGCATACCACTTGCTCAGACAGTTTCGGCAGAAACCTGCGAGAATCATCAGCTCGATGTTCTGCACGTCCTTACGTCCGTCCAGGTGCTCCAGCAGTCGCCTGAAAACCGCAGCTTCGATACGCGTCCTCGTTTCCTCTTTCACTGTTCCTTCCATCGCTGGCCAGCCAAAACCGTCAATCCCCGGCGCAGAACTCGCGTGCCTCACGAAACACGCCGGCCCATTCGCGCCAGAGCAATGTACCGCCCAGGCAGTCTTCGGCGCGCGCCAGCAGCGGGCGCATCGACGCTTTCGTAAAATGCCTGCGCCAGTCGCCCACTATGCCCTTTCGAACGAAATCCGTCATGCCGTCGGGGCGTTCGCTCGACCAGCGTTGCTGATTTTTCGACATGCTCGAGAAACTGGCGGCTTTCACAATGCGTGTCCGCAACGGCTCGTCCGTCGCGGCCATACCGGCTGCGCCGCCCAGGAACGACGCCAGGCGAGCAATCTCGCCATCGAGATCGACATGCATCCGTTCATAGGTGGTCCAGAAGACGTTGGCTGAATCGCACACGGACATCCAGGAAACCGCATGATCGAAGTAGTCGCCGAAATCGACTTCGCCCGCCAGAAAGACTGTCAGGTAGTCCTCGAAGCTACCTTCCGCGAAGTCGTAATGCTTCACGAAACCGCGCGTGTGATGAAAGAACGAAACCACGCAGTCGAATGGATTGCGAAAAACGAGAACGTAGCGGGCAGATGTCGTATAAAGCGAGTCGAGTTTCGGCAGATGCGTCTTGATGAGACGCGGCTCGGACAGCGAACGCACGAAGTCCGCACCCATCTCTTCCAGGTGCGGGACGAGTTCGAGTACTGAGCGATCGGCGGGAATCTCATGCCCATCGTGATACAGCATGTAGAGAATGTGCTGCATCCACGTCGTGCCGCATTTGGGGTACGTAGCCAGCACGACATCGCCGACATCCGGGCGAAACTCGAACGCGGAATTCAGCGCATCGACAGGGAACCCGCGCGGCATCAACATACCGCGCACACTCTGATAGGAGGGTTTCAAGCTCAGATGTACGCCATCCAGCGACCTGTTGTGACGACGCTGACCCACAGAATCAGTGACAGGGTCGCCACCGCCTTGACGGCAACCGGTGCGGCCCCTGCGGCGACCCAGGTATCGCGTCCCCTGCGTGCCATGATTTCGAAAATGAACGCGTTGATACCGGCCACTGCAATCAGCGACATTTTCACGAGAAATGCGGCATTCGTCCCAAAGCCAGTGGCGCCGTATACGAAGATAATGCCTCCGGTAATCGCGTTGATCGCGAAACCCGCCCATACCCACGGGAGCAGAGTGACCATCAGCTCGATGCGAAGTTTCTTCGCGACGCCGAGTAAACGCATATCGATGAGCATGATGCCACCGACGAGACTCGCAATACCGATGTAATGCGCGGACTCGAGCGCCGGATAAAGCCAGGGGATGGTGCGGACTGCGTCGGCCAGCGCCGTACTTTCCAGCCATGTGAGAAATTCCATGTTCCGACCTCGCCTCGGCTAGTAGGAGTAATACGGGTAATAGGCGTAGATGCGCCCGCATATGACTGCGACGACCCAGAATACGAGCGAGCTGAACGCGAGCAGCTTCATCGTCGAATCGCTGTTCCCGACAGCGACCTCCGTCACAC
>JASFSB010000381.1:0-3392 GCA_050114615.1 Gammaproteobacteria bacterium | reverse complement strand
TTCGGCACACGTCCGCCCGGATGGGTGAAATAGACATGCCGTCCGCCTCCGCCGGTAATCGATTCGACGGTCTGCGGCAACGGCCCATGTTCGCGCTCGAGCATCCGCAGGCTCTCCCTGCCGCCGTGTCTCGGATCCACGTCCATGACGACCAATCCCGAAAGCGCGCCGGTGACGACGCTCACGTTGTACTCCGCGGAACGCCGAAACCACTCGCGCACGGTCTTCTCAGTGGCGCACTGTCTCTGATACGCCTTCCACGCAATGGCCGGCCGCTTGGCCTTCTCCCTTGCAGGGATGACAGACCAGCCCCGAGCCAGGTAATCGAGCGCGGCCTTTTCGGTCGCGCTTTCAGCCATGGCGACCACGGTAAGCACAACGACCGGATCGGACCGGAAACGGCCGCCCCGGGCGCGACGATGCACAACGAGATGCCAACCGATGAGCGATTTGAACCATAATCATGCGCATCGTGATTAATCGTGATCTCGTCATTCTTTTTATCTGCCAGCTCATCTCGGCAACGGGCACCATTGTGATGGTAACGCTTGGCGGCATCATCGGTGCAGAGCTCGCCGACAATCCGGCATGGGCGACGCTTCCTGTATCACTGTGGGTCCTGGCGCTGGCCGCCACGACGATTCCGGCGGCCCTGCTGATGCGACGTATCGGCCGCCCGCTCGGATTCTCGCTGGCAGCGCTGTCGGCATCCGCCGCGGTACTGGTCGCTGCCTGGGCATTGCGTATCGGCAGCTTTGCAGGCTTTCTGTTCGCAGCGGCAGCCTTTGGCATCAATATGGCCTTCACTCAGCAGTACCGATTCGCTGCGGTCGAGAGTGCACCGGCGGGGTATGCCGGACGAGCAGTGTCGCTGGTTCTGATCGGCTCGATTGGCGGCGCGCTGCTTGGCCCGATGATCCTGCGACTCACTGCCGGCTATGGCAGCGAATCACCATACGAAGGCACGATGCTCACACTGGCGGCTTTGTATTTTCTCGGAGCGATCGCCGCGCTGCTGTTACGTCGCGCTGAAGCTGACTCACCCGCGGCCGCGGTCCTGCCGCGACGGCCACTGAGACAGATCGTCCGGCAGCCGGTGTTTGTCGTCGCCGTTTTGGGCGGCACGGTGGGCTACGGAGTCATGGTCTTCGTCATGACGGCTACGCCTTTGAGTATGCACACCATCGATGGTTTCTCACTGGAACAAACCGCTGCCGTCATTCGTGCGCACGTGCTGGGCATGTATCTGCCCGCATTCGTAACGGGTTACCTGATCGACCGATTCGGTGTAACGGCCGTCATGAGTGTCGGAGCCGTGACGTTACTACTGTCTCTCGGCGTCGGCATGACCGGCCATGCGCTGAACCAGTACTGGGTCGCGCTGATACTTCTCGGCGTGGGATGGAACTTCCTGTTCGTCGGTGGCACGACCATGCTCACTTATGCATACAGCCCCAATGAGCGCTTTCGGGCGCAGGCCGTGAACGAATTCTGCGTGTTCTCAACGGCCGCCATCGGATCCCTGCTGGCGGGAACGATCATGTACGGCTATGGCTGGTTCATGACGGTCGCCGTGCCCGTACCGCTGCTGGCAGCCGTGCTCGCCGGCCTCTACCTGGTGCGGCGAAATTTGACTGCGCATACGAGGATAGGAAATATGGCGCAATGAAACGTCGATCATTTCTGCGCGGCGGCGTGGCGGCGTCCTCAACGCTGCTGCTGAAGTCGCGCACGGCCTCGACGCAGTCGCGAACGGGATTCAGCGAAGTCGCAACGAGCGCGGGCCGCCTCCGCGGACGTCTGGAGGATTCCGTACAGATATTTCAGGGTGTGCGGTATGGCCAGGCGCCGGTTGGAGCGCGTCGGTTTCTCCCTCCTTTGCCACCCGAACCGTGGACAGGCGTTCGCGATGCGCTCGAGTACGGCCGGCGCGCTTACCAGCCGTTTCGGCCGATGATTCCGGAAATCGGCGATGCCCTGACCGGCACAGGACCGATGAGCGAGGACTGTCTGCACCTCAATGTCTGGACGCCGGCCGCCGGCGCGGGCGATCGCCCCGTCATGGTCTGGTTTCATGGCGGCGGGTTCAGGACAGGCTCGGGTAATTCGATCTTCTATAACGGTAAGGAACTGGCACGAAAGCACGACGTCGTCGTGGTCAGTGTCAATCATCGTCTGAACGCTTTCGGCTTTCTCTATCTCGCGGAATCAGGTGACGAGCGACTGGCCAACTCGGCGAATCTGGGCATGCAGGACATCGTAACGGCGCTGCGGTGGGTCAGGGACAACATCGCTGAATTCGGCGGCAATCCCGGCAACGTCACGATTTTCGGGCAATCCGGTGGCGGCGGGAAGACCAGCATCCTGCATGCGATGCCATCGGCCGCCGGCCTGTTTCATCGCGCCATCATCATGAGCACGCTCGCCCATACGGCAATAACCGCGCTCGAACGCGACGAGGCGCGCGAATCGACCGAGCGCCTGCTCGCACGCCTCGGGCTCGCAACGGCCGATCTCGGCGCGCTGCAGCGCCTGCCTGCGGAGCAGCTCATCGGCGCACTGCGCGGTGACCCGGCCACCGCGGCGGACGACCTGTCGCTCGCATACACGCCTGTCGTGGACGGCCGTGTGCTGGTGCGACATCCGTTCGAACCAGACGCCTCACCGCTGGCTTCCGCCGTCCCGATCCTGTGCGGCTCAAACGAGACCGAAGGTGTTCCATACGGAAACCCCGAGGCGCCGTTCTGGACCAGTGAACCAGCCAGCGATGCGCAGTTGCGGGACTTCGTCACCGCACGATTTCGAATCGATACCGAGGAAGCCAGCCGTCTCATTGCGCTGTACCGCAGCAACCGACCCACGGACTCATTCGGCGACCTGGCCCTGATCATGGACGCCGATAATTCACCGCTGCGCCTGTCGTCTTACACGATCGCCGAACGCAAGTACGAGCAGGGCACCGCACCGGTCTACATGTATTACTTCCGTTGGCGATCCCCGGTTCGAGGCGGCAAGCTGCGCTCCATGCACGGCATGGAGATCCCTTTCGTATTCGACCACGTGGATGCACTCGATTTCATGACCGGCAACGACCCTGAACGCTACGAGCTGGCCAGACAAATGAGCGAGGCGTGGGTATCGTTTGCGCGAAGCGGCAATCCGAATCACGACTCGCTGCCGAACTGGCCCGCCTTTACGCCATCCGCGCGTGCCACGATGGTCTTCGACGCCCAGTGCCGGGTACTCAACGATCCCTATGGACAGGAAAGGCGCGCCATGCAGGAAATCCGCGAGCGAGAGCAGCACGCCTGATACTCAGTCTGACTTTTTGATCTTCTGTGATCCGGTTCACGCCCGGCTGTGAGCAAGTAAAGGATTATGTCTCCGTAAGT
>JASFSB010000380.1:0-3402 GCA_050114615.1 Gammaproteobacteria bacterium | reverse complement strand
CAGGTACTTCGAGATACCGCGCATCGACGAGCGCCCTGCGACTTATCTGTGCGGCCATTCGCTGGGACTGATGCCGCGCAAAGCGCGCAGCTTCGTCGAACGGGAACTCGACCGCTGGGCGACGCACGGCGTCGACGGGCACTTCGGTGATGGCGGCTGGTTCGACTATCATCGCCGGTTCGCAGCGCCATTGGCATGGCTGACGGGCGCCCGACGCAGCGAAGTCGTGGCGATGAACTCTCTGACGGTCAATCTGCATTTGCTGCTGCTGAGTTTTTACCGCCCGAGCGGGCGTCGCGGCAAGATCGTCATCGAACAGCAGGCATTCCCGTCTGATCGATACGCCGTCGCTTCCCAGCTCTTACTGCATGGCCGCGATCCGGAAACGGATCTGCTCGAACTTCGCGCTGCAGAAACGGATCAGGGAATCCGGCCTGCAGACCTGCAGTCGCTGCTGGAACGCCATCGCGGTGAAGTTGCGCTCGTGCTGCTGCCGGGGGTGCAATACCTGAGCGGCCAGGTGCTGGACATCGCGTCGCTGACGCGCGTGGCGCATGCCAATGACTGCCTGATCGGGTTTGACCTGGCACATTCGATCGGCAACGCGAGTCTGCAGTTACACAAGTGGCAGACAGATTTCGCGGTGTGGTGCAGTTACAAATACCTCAACGGCGGACCGGGCGCGATCGGTGGTTGTTTCGTGCACTCGCGCCACGATCACTCAGCCCCGGCACCACGGCTGGCCGGCTGGTGGGGGCACAATGCGCAGCGCCGTTTCCTGATGGAGCATGAATTCGATCCGTCACCGGGTGCGGAAGGCTTTCAGCTCAGCAATCCGCCGATCCTCGCGATGGCCCCGTTGCGCGCATCGCTCCGGCACTTCGAGGCGGCGGGCCTGCAACGGCTGCGCAAAAAATCGCGCGCCCTGAATCGCTTTATGCGCTCCCGGGTCGAGGCGCTGCTCGGTGATTCGGTCTCGGTGCGCACACCACGCACCGCCGGTGCTGCGCAGATATCTCTGCAACTCAAAGCCGGTCGGCCCGGAGCGCTCGAGTGCGCAGCGGCACTGCACGACCGTCGCATCGTCATCGATGCACGCGAACCCGACATCCTGCGGCTGGCCGCGGTGCCGCTGTATAACCGCTTCACGGACGTCGAGCGCGCCGTTCAGGCACTCGCTCGCCTCGTGTAATGAACAACGTGCACGCTGCGATTATCGGCGGCGGCTTATGCGGCAATCTGCTTGCGGTCTGCCTGGCGCGGCACGGCTTTCGCGTCGAGGTCATCGAACGGCGCGCGCGACCCGTGCCAGGGCTCACCGGCGGCGGACGTTCGATCAATCTGGCGCTTGCCGCGCGCGGGCTGGAGGCGCTGCGGCGCTTCGATTTACTCGATCAAATCCAGCCATTGTTGCTGCCGATGCGTGGCCGAATGATTCATGAGCCCGGCGCGCTGCCCAATTTCGTCCCGTATGGCGCGGCCGGGGAGTGCATCTACTCCGTAGCGCGCGCAGCGCTCAACCTGACGTTGTATCAAATCGCTGTCGAACACGGCGTCACGTACCGCTTCGACAGCGTTTGCACGGGCCTTCACCGCGCGACAGGTCGGCCGATCGTCGAGACTGCCGGGCGCAAGAGGCAGCTCGATACCGAAGTCGTTTTTGCGGCAGACGGCGCCGGCAGCGCAGTCCGCAGATCTCTGGCGGCCAGCGGGCTTGTAAAGGCCGGGGAAACGCTCCTGGAACACGGCTACAAGGAACTGAGCATCGCGCCGCACGTCGAATCCGACGATGCGACCGGATCGCCGTCGTTCGCTCTGGAACCCGGCGCGCTGCACATCTGGCCACGCAGCAAATTCATGCTGATCGCGCTGCCGAACACCGACAGAAGTTTCACGGCAACGCTCTTTCTCAGCAAGCAGGGATCGCCCGGCTTCGGGCGCATCGATGCCGACAAGATCGAAGCGTTCTTTCGCGCGCAGTTCGCCGACGCCCTGCCGCTCATCGCCGACCTGCCGAACCAGTACGCCGCAAACGCCGTTGGCGAACTGGGCACCATCCGATGCGCCCCGTGGCATGCCGGCCGCTGCCTGCTGATCGGTGATGCGGCGCACGCGATCGTACCGTTTCATGGTCAGGGCATGAACGCAGCTTTCGAGGACATCAGCGAGCTCGACGGACTGATTCGCGAATACGCAGGCGGCGCGATCGACTGGCCCGAAGTGTTCGCCCGATTCGAATCGCAGCGTATTCAAAATACGAATGCGATTGCAGACATGGCTCTGGAGAACTATCTCGAGATGCGCGACTCCGTCCGTGACCCACGATTCCTGCTGCAACGCCACCTCGCGCTCGAGCTCGAGCGACGATTCCCGGATCGGTTCGTTTCTCGGTACGCGATGGTCATGTTTCGTCCTGACATTCCGTACGCACGTGCCCAGGAAATCGGCCATATTCAGGCCGGCATTCTGGAGGAGCTGACGCGCGATGCGGTGGAACTTGCGGACATCGACTTCGAGCGCGCAGCCGTCGCTGTCAGTGAGCTGCCGCACGCCGCCGGGGATTAGTCGCGGCGCCGCCCGGTCCACTGCTCACGAGACTGACCCCAGATTTCCACCGGTGCCGAATCGTATGGGGCAGGCAGCCTGCCTGGCCCGCGGAGTTCTGCGCCGAGCTTGCGCGCGACGTGGATCGAAGCCGTGTTGCGCGGATCGATCGTATGGATGATTTCATCCCAGCCGAGTTCCGCGAACGCCCAGTCCATCGTCGCCGCGGACGCTTCCGTTGCGTAGCCCCTGCCCCAGTAACGCGGCAGGACCCCCCAGCCGACCTCGGTGCCCGGCCAGGCCTCCGGATACCACGGCCCCACGCGCCCGATCCACTCGCCGGTGTCGCGCAGCACGACGGAGAACATCGAGATGCGCTGCAGATGCCATGCCCCGGCCATCGTCATAAAACTGCGCCAGGCGATCGAACGTGCCTGCGGGCCGCCAAGGAAGCGCGCTGCATCCGGGTCGCGCGCAAATTCGGCATAGGCGTCGAAATCCTCGAGCTGCAGTGGTCGCAGCAGCAGTCTGTCAGTCTCAATCACGACGCTATCGGCCATTTTGACACTCGTCCGGCAAAGTGACTCTCGAGTTCATTGTTATGGATTGCCGGTGATCCGACAGGACTCCTGCACGACGGGCTACGGCGCAGAATCCGGCGCACGCAGGCTCGGGTCGGCGTAGTGATCGTCTCTGCCGGTAACCGGATTCACATAGTGAAACGGCGGTACGAAGGCGGCCGGATACGGATCATAAGGCACGGACTGGGGGCGATCCGGTGGCAGACGATCGTATGGCGCGAATATGGCAGAAGCGCGCCTGGCCCAGCCGTCTTCGTAGTTTGTATAAAACGTCTGG
>JASFSB010000379.1:0-3416 GCA_050114615.1 Gammaproteobacteria bacterium | reverse complement strand
CGACAACTCCATATCCAAGACTGTCAACGTCTCCGAGACCTTGCCCCGGGACGAGGTCCGCGGAATCTATACGCGCGCTTTCGATCTCGGTCTCAAGGGATGCACGGTTTTTCGATCGAATTCCGTCAGAGGAGAGATTCTCTCCGAATCGCCGCGACCGCAAGCCGCACATTGCTGCGTGCCGAGCAGAGAAGGTGACTGAATGCACCGCGGCGCCGTCACTCCACGATATGGTGCTTGCCGATCAGTCGCACTGACGAAGCCTGCGGTCCGCTGTCGCCCGCCTCCTCATCGAACCTCACTTCGGATCCGATGGTGAGCTGATCGAAGTCCGCATCGACTACAGAGTTGCGATGGAAGTAGATGAGTCGCCCGTCCGATGAAGTGATGCGTCCATAGTCCTCGCCCGAATTCAGCTCCGTGACCGTACCGTGCGGCGGAACGTCATGTGTCTTGACCTTGCCACGTCTGACTCGGACGTAGTCCTGCAATTTCCGACTCGCCGCATCGAAAGCGTCCCGCATCGCAACGTAGACGTCTTCGTGACTGTGGTTCCTGCCGCGATCGCGATTGATGACGATCTCCGTGCCGGGAACGTGCAGATCGATCGAGACCTGATAGAGGTTTCCCTGTGCATGATGTTTGTGCGGGGCCGCCACCGTGACCTTGCAGCGTATAATTTCTGACGAATAGCGCCCGAGCTTCTCGCAGCGCTCGCGCACCGCCGCTTCAACGAATTCGGATCGTTCAAAGTTGCGAAAGTCGATTTCGATCGGAAAACTCACTTGTCAGTCCCTCTCAGCAATTTCGTAATTTTCTGAATCATTCCGCGACGCGCCCATACGCAATTATCCGGATGGAGATCATGGTATCTGCGCCGATGTAAGGTAAAGCGTATCGTGCCGCATTCGCTCGATGCCGACTCCGAACGGTTCGCACTCGCGCTCGAGCATTGCGCGGACCCACTCGATATCGCTGTCAGCGGCAATGTGCAATTGCAGGCGCTGAGTGCGAAACGGGACGACACTGAGCCGCGTCAGCCCGGCCCCGGCTACATCCAGCTCGACAAACCAGGCAAGCCGCAGATCGCTTCGGTACTCCGGATAACCGGAAATGCCTTCGTAGTCATTGATGAAATCGCCGCAACCGTAAATGATCGGCCGGCCGCGATGGATTTCGATTCCCTTCGCGTGATGCGACGAGTGCCCGTGAATCACGTCCACTTCGGCTCGCTCAATGAGCCCGCGCGCAAGTGCGCGCTGCGCCGGTGGGATGTGGTAACCCCAGTTGTCGCCCCAGTGAATCGAGGCCACGACGATGTCGCCCGGTCGCCGGTACGCCGAAATGACGTCGGCGATCTGTGCCTGCGCGACGGCCGGCCGGTCCGGCAGCGGATTGACGCCCGGCGTCTCACGGCCCGCCGCCCAGGCATCGGGGATTCCGCTGGATGCGGCGCCGAAGGCGAAAACGAGCACGCGTATGCCGCGGGGAAGATTAATGACCGCAGGCGCCCGCGCCTCGGCCGCGTTTTCCCCGGCGCCCGAGGTACGCAATCCGGCCATTTGCAGCGAATTCAGCGTCTCGCTGAGTCCGGCGAATCCCCAGTCGAGCACGTGATTGTTCGCGAGCACGCAGCAATCCAGCCCGGCGGCTGTCAGACAGGCCATGTTATCGGGATGCATACGGTAATTGATGCCCTTACCCTTCCAGTAGCTATCGCTGCGCGTGATACTCGTTTCGAGATTCACGATTCGCACATCGGGCTCGATGCGTCTGAGCGTCGCGAGCGCGTCGCCCCAGATGTAGGGAAACCCGACCGGCCGGCGGATCGGCCCGTTGGTCTGCTCGGCGAGCGCGACGTATCTGCGCGCATCCCGTATATAGGACTCGTAGAGCGTCGGCTCGGAGGGATGCGGCAGGATCTGATCGATACCGCGGCCAGTCATCACATCGCCGGCAAGAAAGATATTCAAGGACTCCGCCACGGGTGTGTTTCCCTGTGTGATGTCCGGCGACGGCGTGTGCCGGCCGCCCCTTTCCGGCACTATTGCGCCTGCGCGGCACGGAGAAAACTGCGGCTTATACGAACGTGTATTGCCTGGCTCGCGCCATCGGGCCGACAATGATTCCGATGGAAATCGAGTTTCTGCGCGCGGCCGGCGAAGTAACCGGTTCGTGTTACCTGCTGCGCTGCCGCAATCACCGGATTCTGCTGGAGTGCGGACAGATTCAGGGCGATCGCGATGCCGAGGAGCTGAATCGAGCGGCATTTGCCTTCGACCCGGCACGAATCGACGCCGTCATTCTGAGCCACGCGCATATCGATCACTCCGGTCGACTGCCGCTGGTCGTCAAACAGGGATTCACCGGGCCAATTCATACGCACCATGCAACACGGGAGCTCTGCGACATCATGCTCGCAGATTCCGCCTGGCTGCACGAGAAAGACGCAGAACTGGACAACCGCAAACGCGCTCGTAAAGGCTTGCCGGAAATCGAGCCGCTTTTCACGCGCGAACACGCCGAGCAGGCGATGCGGCTTTTTCGCGGCCACGAATACGACGAGCGCGTTTCCATACTCCCGGGTGTTGAAGTTCGTTTCAGAGACGCCGGACACATACTCGGTGCCGCTATCGTCGAGATCTGGCTCGAAGAAGACGATACGAAACGCAAGATCGTATTCAGCGGCGATCTCGGCTTCGAGCATGGCCCGATAATGGCAAAGCCGGAGAATATCGACCAGGCGGATCTCGTGCTGCTCGAAAGCACTTACGGGGATCGAGACCACCGTTCACCGGAGGATACGCTGGCCGAGTTGAAGTCCGTGTTCCTCGCTGCCCGACAAACGCGCGGCAACATCATCATTCCGGCATTCGCAGTCGGCAGAACGCAGGATCTCCTGCATCTGATGTCGCAGCATTTCGACGAGTGGCGCCTCGACGACTGGCAGGTTTTTCTCGACAGTCCGATGGCCATCGAAGCCACTGACGTCTATTCGAGATTCAGGCACCTTTATAGTGCGCGATTGTTTCAGACCGCTCGACCGGTGCCGGTGCTGCGCAATCTTGCAATGTCGCGAACGCCGGAAGATTCCATGGCGATCAACCGAATGGAATCCGGCGCGATCGTCATTGCCGGCAGCGGCATGTGCACCGGGGGACGGGTCCTGCACCACCTGAAACACAATCTGTGGCGAAAGGAATGCCACATCGTAATCGTCGGATATCAGGCGCACGGAACGCTTGGGCGCAAACTCGTCGACGGCGTCGAGTACGTGAAAATCTGGGGCGAAACGATACGCGCAAACGCCCGAATTCATACCGTCGGCGGACTCTCTGCGCATGCGGACCGAAGCGGTCTGATTGCATGGTACGCAGGTTTCGAAGGCAGACCGCCGGTATGCCTCGTTCACGGCG
>JASFSB010000378.1:0-3416 GCA_050114615.1 Gammaproteobacteria bacterium | reverse complement strand
CGATAACGCAAGTAAGGGACTCGATTCCGTAACGCACCAGATTCGGCAGCTGCGCGAGCAGGAGAAGCGCGTGGGTGAGCGTCTCGACGCAGTTCGCGCGCAGCTGCAAAACGATCGCGGCCGGCTGGCATCGCTCGAAGCGCTTCAGGAGGCGGCCCTAGGTAAGGTGTCGAAGCAGGTCGACGAATGGCTTGCGCGTCACAGCCTGCAAAACAACTCGCGCCTCGCAGAGTCCCTGCAGGTCACAAACGGGTGGGAGCGCGCGGTCGAGGTGGCACTTGGAACGGCCCTTCAGTCCGTGCAGGTCAGCAACATTGCGGATATCGCGACCGACGTCAGCGACCTCGGCGAAGGCAGTATCGGTCTGCTCGAATCACCCCCGCAGGAGTCGGATCTCGAATCCGGTGACGCGGCGGATCTGCTTCTTTCGCACGTGCGAGCACCCCGGGCGGCGCATCGTCTGCTTCGGGGAGTTTTTGCAGCAGATACGCTCGAAGCTGCGCTGGAAATGCGCGCCCGCCTGAAGGCCGGAGAGTCGATCATTACACGCAGCGGTGTGTGGGTCGGCGATTGCTGGCTGCGGGTGGCCGGGCGCGACGATCCGCACGCGGGCGTGATCGCACGCGGCGAGGAGATGGAGCGATTGCGCCAGAGCATTCAGCAGACGTCACATCGCGGTGACGATCTCGCGAAAGCGCTTGCTGATACCCGGTTTCAGATAGAGCAGCTCGAGGGCAAGCGCGTTTCCACGCAGGAGGAACTGAACCGGCGTCAACAACTGTTCACCGCGGTGACCGCCAGGCTCACGAGCTGTCGCGGTGAAGCGGAGCAAACACAGACGCGCCTGCGGCAACTCGACCAGAGCATCGCAGAGCGTAGCCAGGAACTGAGCCAGCTGAATACACGCATCGAAGCGAGCCGTCAGAGCAGCGAATCAGGCAGCGCGACGGTGTTGCGCCGGAAAGTCACGGAGGACGAGCTCGCAGCCGAACACAGCGGCCTGCAGGCACAGCTGGAAGCACATCGAGCCGCGGCGGAGGAATGTCGCGCCGGCGCTCAGGAACTGATCATCAACATCGAGTCGCGCAGGCGGTCGAAGGATTCAGCCAGCGCTGCGCTGAAGCGTGTAAGAGATCAACAGCTGCATCTCCAAGGCCGCAAAGCCGAGCTCGAGGCGGCGATCGCTTCGAGCGAGCAGCCGTTCGCGCAGGACGAGGCGGCCCTCGAAGAGCAGCTCGAATCACACGCACAGGTCGAGGCGCGGCTGGCAGAGTCCCGCCAGCGCGTCGAAGCTGCCGAGACACAGGTACGCGATCTCGAGATGCAGCGTGGCGACAAGCAAAATGCAGTCGATGCCGCTCGCGCTGCTGCCGATGAGTTGCGCATGGAGCTGCGAGAACTGGAGGTGCGGGCCGAAACGATCAAAGAGCAGTTCGATAACACCGGACTGGTGCTCGACGAGGTCGTCGCAGCGCTCGAAGAGGGCGCGTCGATCGATAGCTGGGCAGAGAAGCTCGAAGGCATAGGCCGCCGCATTCAGCGCCTTGGCGCGATAAATCTCGCCGCGATCGGAGAATTCCAGGAGCAGTCCGAGCGCAAGGAGTATCTGGATAAGCAGTTCAACGATCTTTCAGAGGCGCTCGAGACGCTCGAAGCGGCCATTCGCAAGATCGATCGAGAGACGCGGTCGAAGTTTAAGGAGACCTTCGACAAGGCGAACCAGGGCCTTTCGGAGCTGTTCCCGCGTCTGTTTGGCGGCGGCCACGCCTATCTGGAGCTCGACAGCGACGATCTGCTCGCCTCGGGCGTGTCGATCATGGCGCGTCCGCCTGGCAAGCGAATTAGTACGATTCACCTGATGTCGGGTGGCGAGAAAGCGCTAACTGCGGTCGCGCTGGTATTCTCTATCTTTGGGCTCAATCCGGCGCCGTTTTGTTTGCTCGATGAGGTCGATGCGCCGCTGGACGAAGCCAACGTCGGTCGGTTTTGCGATATCGTTAGAGAAATGTCAAAACAGGTTCAGTTCGTTCTCATCACGCACAACAAGACGACGATGGAATCGATGGACCAATTGTCCGGAGTCACAATGAGCGAGCCCGGTGTGTCGCGGCTGGTTGCCGTCGACATCGACGAAGCGGTGCAGCTCGCGGCGATGTAGGGTCCTGTTCATATGGAATTGCGGTGGGTGCTGCTCGGCCTGGGCCTTCTCGTGATTCTGGGCATTGCGCTGTTCGGCCAGGGCGTCCTGCGCCGTTCCGATATCAGCCTTGCAGCCCGTCGGGCACGCCGCCGGGAACCAACGCTGGACGCGGCATCGACGCTTTCCGAAGACCTGTCGGAAGAAACTCAGCCGCAGGTGCGGGAGAAGATCGAATCACCGGTCATTGTCGAACGAAAGCCTTCGCCACGTCGCGCACCGGAGAAGGTCGTTGCCTTGCGAATCGTGCCGAAAGGAGAGCTGCCCAGCGGCGAAAAGACCGTGCTGACGCTGCGCTCGCTTGGCCTGGAACATGGCCAGTTCGGCATCTTTCACCGCAAAGGCGCAGGTGATGCTAACGAGCCACAATTCAGTGTGGCAAAACTGACTGAACCAGGTTCATTCGACCTGACACGGCTATCGGAGAGCGAGATTCCGGGACTCAGCATATTCCTCGCGTTGCCGGGAACCGGCGATCCCGTCGAGCGGTTCGATCAAATGATGGAAACGGCACGCTCGCTGGCGCGCGAGCTCGACTCGGAAATTCTGGATGAAAAGGGCAGCTCGTGGAGCATACAGCGCGAGCGTTATCTACGCGAAGAGATGATCCAGTATCGTCATCATCACGGTCGCGGCCAGTGATCGATGCCCAAAAAGGCCGATAAAAAAACGCGAAGGCGGATCGCGGAACTGCGCGATTCGCTGAATGAGCATAACTATGCGTACCACATTGAGGACGCGCCGAAGATATCGGATGCGCAATACGATCGACTGTTCCGGGAACTGGAGGATCTCGAAGCCAGATATCCGGAACTCGTTACGTCGGACTCGCCGACGCAGCGCGTCGGAGCGACACCGATCGGCGAATTCCGCGAGATTCAGCATGCCGAGCCCATGCTGTCGCTGGACAACGCATTCGATGATGCCGAAGTGGCGGCATTCGAAAAGCGTGCGAAGGAACGTCTCGCCGCCGAAGGGATTCAGGTCGAGTCGCTCGAGTATGTGGCTGAGCCCAAGCTCGACGGCACCGCCGTCAGTATTCGCTATGAAGACGGCGCACTCGTGCGTGCAGCGACTCGCGGCGATGGCCGCACCGGAGAGGACATCACTCACAACATCAGAACGATTCGGTCCGTGCCACTGCGCCTGCGCGGGCCCGATGTGCCGGCGCTCATTGAGGTGCGTGGCGAGGTATTCATGCCGCTGGCGGGATTTCATG
>JASFSB010000377.1:0-3417 GCA_050114615.1 Gammaproteobacteria bacterium | reverse complement strand
GGCGTCGACCCCGCACCCGTGTGTTCGACAACAGGCTCGCTGATCGATCCGCTCTATCACTACGATCGATCGCAGGGCGACGTTGCTGTCACCGGCGGCTATGTTTATCGCGGCACCGCCATACCTGATCTCGTCGGCTCGTATCTGTTCGGCGACTATGCCAGCGGACGCATCTGGCGGCTGGTCGCCGACGGTCAGGGCGGCTACGACGCGGAAGAACTGTTCGACCACACTTCGTTCATCCTGTCTTTCGCACAAGGCAACGATGGTGAGCTTTTCGTACTCGATGGCGGCGTGCGGCGCATTGTTGCCGCTGCCGGCAGCGGAGCGACGCCAGGGATATCCGTCGCGCCACGACTGTCTGCCACCGGCTGCTTCGACTCGCAGGATCCGACGCAGCCGTCGAGCGGCTTGATTCCTTACGCGGTCAACGCCCCGTTCTGGTCAGACGGGGCAGACAAGCAGCGCTGGTTTGCGATTCCGGACGGAACGACGATTTCTGTCACGGCTGATGGTGATTTCGAATTTCCGATCGGCACCGTACTTGCAAAACACTTCCGCCTCGGTGACGAACTGCTCGAGACGCGTTTGTTCATGCGCCATCCGGACGGCGACTGGGCCGGCTATACCTACGAGTGGAACGACGCAGGAACCGACGCAGATCTCGTCATAGCCGGTAAGGTCGCGGACAGGAACGGGCAGGACTGGATTTATCCGAGCAGCGGTCAGTGCATGAACTGTCACACGAGCGCCGCGGGCTTCAGTCTGGGCCTGGAAGTCGCGCAGCTCAATGGCGATTTCACCTATTCGATGACGGGCCGAACCCGCAATCAGCTCGAAACACTCGACCAGATCGGTATGTTCGATGTGCCGCTGGGCAATGTGGCCGCGTTGCCGGCATTCGTGCATCCGGACGATGCCAGTGCAGGGGTCGATGCGCGGGCGCGGAGTTATCTGCATGCGAATTGCTCGAACTGTCACCGCGACGGCGGACCCACGCCGGTGAATCTGGATCTGCGCGCGGCGACGCTGCTCGAGAACACAAACGCCTGCAGCATCGAGCCCAGCGCAGGCAATGTCGGTATTGCCAACGCGCTGATCATTGCTCCCGGCGAGCCCGAACGATCTGTCCTGTACGCACGTATTCAGTCGCGCGACGCAAGCGGCATGCCGCCGCTTGCGTCGAACATCGTCGACAGTGCCGGCGTGGCATTACTCAGCGACTGGATCGCGGCGATGGACCCGAGCTGCCAGTAGCGTTGCAGGCTTTGCATGTACCAGTCCGACCGCGCACAATGCGCGCCCATGGCTGACGAGCATTCTCCGGGACCCGACTTCATTCGACAGGCCGTCGCAGACGATGTTGCTGCCGGAAAAAATGGCGGTCGCGTACAAACGCGGTTTCCACCGGAACCGAACGGATACCTGCACATCGGGCACGCGAAGGCGATCTGCATCAATTTCGGCATCGCAGCGGATTTCGGCGGCCATTGCTTCCTGCGTTTCGACGATACCAATCCGGTAAAGGAGGACGCCGAATACGTCGATGCGATCATGAAAGACGTGCGGTGGCTGGGTTTCGACTGGCAGGA
Source organism: Gammaproteobacteria bacterium (assembly GCA_050114615.1). Taxonomy (GTDB): domain Bacteria; phylum Pseudomonadota; class Gammaproteobacteria; order Steroidobacterales; family Rariloculaceae; genus JAHEEO01. Next base: position 1,825 of record JASFSB010000377.1, on the reverse strand, counting down.
CCGTCTGCGGCATGCCTCCGATCATTTCGACAGGCTTTACGAGTTTGCACTGAATCTGATCGATCAGCGTAAGGCATATGTCGACAGTCAGACGGCAGAGGAAATTCGCGAGAATCGCGGTACGCTGAAGGAGCCGGGCCGGAACAGTCCGTATCGGGATCGCAGCGTCGAGGAGAACCGCAGCCTGTTCGAAGCGATGGCGCGAGGTGAACTCGACGAAGGCTCAGCCGTGTTGCGCGCCAGGATCGATATGGCGTCACCGAATATCAATCTGCGTGATCCTACTCTCTACAGGATCCGTAAAGTCGAACATCAGCGCACCGGCGACAAATGGTGTATCTACCCGATGTATGATTTCGCCCATACGCTGTCCGACGCGCTCGAAGGCACGACGCATTCACTGTGTAGTCTCGAATTCGAAGACCACCGGCCGCTGTACGAATGGTTTCTCGAACAATTGCCGGTGCCGCACCATCCGCGGCAAATCGAGTTCTCACGTTTCAATCTGATGTTCACCGTCATGAGCAAACGTATCCTCAAGCGGCTCGTCGACGACGGTATTGTCGATGGCTGGGACGATCCGCGTATGCCGACGCTTGCAGCGTTTCGCAGGCGCGGTTACACGCCGGAATCGATCAGGGATTTCATGAGTCGCGTCGGCGTCACCAGGAAGGAAAACACGATCCAGCTCGGGATGCTCGAGTATTCGATTCGCGAAGACCTGAACGATCGCGCCGAGCGCCGGTTTGCGGTGCTGCGTCCGCTAAAACTGATCATCGAGAACTATCCCGCAGACCGGGAAGAGTGGCTCGAGGCAGCGAACCATCCCAACCGTCCGGAGCTCGGAACGCGCACGGTGCCATTTTGTCGCGAACTCTACATCGAACGCGATGATTTCATGGAAGATCCGCCCCGGAAATTTTTCAGGCTCAGACCCGGCGGTGAGGTCAGATTGCGTTACGCTTATATCATCCGGTGCGAGCGCATCGTAAAGGACGACGACGGGAACGTGACGGAAGTGATCTGTTCGCACGATCCCGCAACGCGCAGCGGCACCGGGCCGGACGCCGAACGTAAAGTCAAAGGCACGATTCACTGGGTATCTGCGCGTCATGGTCTGCGGGCAGAAGTGCGGCTGTATGACCGATTGTTCAGGCTGCCCGACCCGATGCTGGCCGAGTCTGTCGAAGCTGCGCTGAATCCGGATTCTCTGGAAATCATCAAAGACGCGGTGCTCGAGCCCACGCTGGAGCACGCGAAGCTCAGCGACAAATATCAGTTCGAGCGCACCGGCTACTTCTGTCCGGATCCGGTCGATTCGCTGCCCGGCAGACCCGTATTCAACCGCACCGTGACGTTGCGAGACGGCTGGGCGAAGATCGAGGCACAGGCGGCTGCGGAATCCGACGCAGGCTGACGTTTAAAGATCCTCGGGCAGAGTAATTCCCATTCGCCTGCGTTCTGTACGCCACAGCTCCAGCAGTTCTCCGTGCTTGCGCGGATTTGATCGTGCCAGGTCGATCGATTCACCGGGGTCGTCCGCAAGGTTATAGAGCGCGAAGTCGCGTTCATCGAATGGCTGCTCGAGCGTCAGCAGCTTCCAGTTGCCCTTTCTTACGTATGCACGCTGCTCATAAGCGAATGTTGTCACGTAATTCTCGTCGTGGACGACATCGGAATCGCCCGCGAGATAATCGATGATCGAATCGCCGAGCAGAGGCGCCTTGTCGTCAGGATACTCGCCGCCGGCGAGTTCGAGTAAAGTCGGCAGGAAATCCATAACCGTAACGTAAATATCGGAATATTCCCTGCGGTGCCTGACGCC
>JASFSB010000376.1:0-3425 GCA_050114615.1 Gammaproteobacteria bacterium | reverse complement strand
AATCTACTCGGAGGGTACGTTCGTTCCGGGTTCGGGGTTTGGTGTCATCAGGTCGCCATAGAGCAGTCGCTCCGAGAATTCGACGCAATTGAATTCGAGCAGCCGGGCGTTTTCCTCGATGCGTCGATACAACGGCATGCGAATCGACCAAGGTCGCGAGAACGTCAGTGGGTCCTCTATCGTCGCTTCGTATTGCATGGTGTTTTCATTAATCAGCGAGTAGCGCTCGGTCACAACCATCGCATTGCTGTGATGATTGCCGGCGCGGTCGAACCAGGTCTGCTCTAAGTTCGAGTTGACTTCTATGACCAGTGTGTCGCCGTCCCACGAGCCATTGGAGCGCCCCATCCAAAGATCGACCGGCGCGATCTGGTGATCCTCCATGTATACGGGACGATTGGCGTTGGCGTACTCGTATGCGAATAGGATGACGTCGCCTTCGCCCTGCACGATCTGAAAGGGGTAAGGCATGTAGGTGGCCCTGGGAATCCCGGGCATATAACACCTGGCCTCCGGGTCCGCTGCGGGCCAGCCCGCGCGATTCTGATCGCGCTTCGCCCGCGCTTCGCTGAGATAAGGAATGGCACCTCCGACAACGACGCTTTGGCCTGGTGGAATCGAGGCAAGGGCTCCGAGCCGCCAGAATTCATCGATTGGTTCTGCAGAGTGAGCTTCGAGATTCCAGTGTGCGGTGTTCATCGCCTGCCAGATACCGTTGAGATTGGGTCTGCCGCCGATGCGTGCCGGCCTTTGCGTATCCTGCGCCGATATCGACGTAGTGATGGCGAACGTCAGCGCAGTCAGTGCCAGCGCAGCCACTGGAAGTCGGTCATTCATAGCAATTAGTATACATAGCAGCCCAGGCATTGCTGCGTATCGGGAGGCAAGTATGCGGTCGATGTTCAGATTCGTCACCGGCTCGGTGTTAGTGGCCACGCTCAGCAGCGCCTTTCCTGCCTGGGTCCGCGCACAGGCGCCGGCAACGGTTCCTGCCGAGCAAACCGCCGCAGCCTTCGCGAATCCGGACTGGGAGGTGCCGCGCACTTCCTGGGGTGCGCCGAATCTGGAAGGCACCTTCACCAGTCGCGACATGAGCGGCATACCGATGAGCCGGCCTGCGCAGTTCGGCACTCGTCAGTCGCTTTCTGCAGCGGAGTTTCGCGAGCGGCTCAACGCCGGACCGGGCGGACTCGCGGCGCTCGTCGAAGCAAATCGCGAGAATTCCGAGAATAGACTGCAGCTGTCGGCGCTCGACTCGGCGGAGTCCGGGACGCGCACTTTCGGTTACACCTCCTACATCATTGCGCCAGCCGACGGGCAAATGCCGCCGCTGACACAGGAGGGTCAGACACGTCTGGCTGCAACTCGAAGCGGGCAGGCGAACGGGCCTTTTTTCACGACGGCCGATTTCTCGTATTACGATCGATGTATCTCACGCGGTGTGACCGGGTCGATACTGCCATCGCTTTATGGTGATGCGATGCGCATCGTGCAGACTCCGACGGAAATTGCGATCAGTTATGAGATGCTGCACGACACGCGAATTATCCCACTCGACGGTACACCGCCAGCCGATCAGGGAATCCGCCAGTACATGGGCTCGTCAGTCGGCAGCTGGGACGGCGACACGCTCGTCGTTGAGACGACGAACTTTACCGATGCGCTGACGGTCGGTCGAATGCCGCACAGTGAGGACCTGAAGCTCACTGAGCGATTTACGCGAATCGATCCTGACATGATCGACTACGTCGTGCGTGTGGAGGATTCGCGCACGTTCGTCGAACCCTGGACCTTTCGACTGACGCTGACGACGCAGCCCGACTATGAAGTCCTCGAATATTCCTGCCACGAGGGAAACTTCTTCGTCGCCAACGCATTGCGTGCGGAACGCGAATATCAGCTCCGTGTCGCAGAGGCGCGCGCTGCGGGAGAGCCGATACCTTCCCGCAATCTCCCTTCAGGCAGTGCGACGCTGGAAATATACGAGGCGCCGTCATCAGACGACGCCGTCGATATCAATTCGGGTGATTAATGTCCGGGGTTCATTACGAATGGCGGCGGATAGTGCCGGCCGCCGCGCTCGAGCGTGATCCAGCGAAGCTCTGTGAACTGGTCAACGGCCGGACGGCCACCGTGTCGGCCGACGCCGCTCGCGCCGACACCGCCGAAAGGCACGTGCGGCTCGTCGCCGATCGAGCTGTCATTGACATGCGCCATGCCGGTTTTGAGCTGACGCGCGACGGCCAGACCACGCTCTTCATCGCGCGTCATGATGCCGGCTGACAAGCCATAGTCAGAATCGTTTGCGACCTCGATCGCTTCTTCCTCGGTGTCGACCACAATCAACGGTGCCACCGGGCCAAACGTTTCTTCGCGAAAGACCTTCATATCGCGAGTGACGTCGCCGAGCACTGTTGGCTCGAAGAAACGCCCGTTATTCCCACCACCACAAAGAACCTTCGCGCCTTTCGCGACCGCTTCATCGACCTGCTCGCGGATCTTGCCGAGCTGCTTGTCGTTGATGATCGGCCCGATGCAGTTGCCGAGCTCGCGCGGATCGCCCACCTGAAGCTTTTTGGTGTTGGCCACGAACTTGTCGATGAATTCTTCTGCAACCGCGCGCTGCACGATGACGCGTTCAGTCGACATACAGATCTGACCCTGATGCATAAACACGCCGAACGTCGTAGCGTCCACTGCATGGTCGATATCGGCATCGTCCAGGACGATGACTGCGTCTTTGCCACCGAGTTCGACGACGCATTTCTTGAACAGCCCTCCGGCACGCGCGGAAACCTGCGAGCCGACGGCGGTCGAACCGGTGAAGCTGACACCATGTACGGCGGGGTTGGCGATGAGCTCGTCGCCGACGTCGCCGACATGATCGCGGGAACACGTGATTACATTGAAGACGCCGGCCGGGACGCCGGCTTCCTCGAGAATCTCGGCGATGAGCAGACCGCCTGCAACAGGCGTTTCTTCGGATGGCTTCAATACAACTGCATTACCGACAGCCAGCGCGACGGCGAATCCGCGTGATGACAGCGTGAGCGGAAAATTCCAGGGAGAAATCACCGAGACGACACCGAGCGGTTCGCGCACGACAAGGCTGAGTTTGCCGAGGTCCGACGGTAAGATCTCGCCGTTCGCCTGATATGCGGCTGCGGCCGCCGCACGATAGACGCTCGAGCTGTAGCCTGTCTCGAACATGGCCTTGCCAATCCACGAGCCGCCCTCATCGATCAGTGCTTCCTGAAAATCTTTCGCCCGCGCTTCGAGCAGATCTCCGACCTTGTGCACGATCCGGGCACGTTCGGAATGAGCCATCGCCGCCCAGTCTTTCTGAGCAGCGGCGGCTGTCGCGATTGCTTTCGCCGTGTCGGCGCGCGAAGCATCGGCAACCGAATGACAGGTGTCGCCCGTCG
>JASFSB010000375.1:0-3429 GCA_050114615.1 Gammaproteobacteria bacterium | reverse complement strand
GCTGACGATGCCGTTTCTGACGACAAAGCGTACGTAATCTTCTTCGAGATCCTTGCGTTCGGCAAGTAATGCACTGTCTTCCCCGAGACGCCGCCCGAGCATCGCCGTTCCGGTGCCGCGGGGCAGGTGGCAGTAACCGCACTCGTAGGTATAGATCTCAGCATTGGTTTTCGCGTCCTGCGCATACAGTCCTGGCGAGGGCGCGAACGAGAAGGCCAGAATCACGAGTAGTCCACAGAGCCTCATCCGCCTGAGCCCCCGTTGCGCGGTCCTCGATAACGCGCAGGCCAGATGCCGGACTTGCCCGGCGCGAGAATGCCGCGGGGGTCGAGCGCGTCCTTTACCGTCGCGTTGAGCTTCGCGAGTGCGCCGTCGTTGAAATCGAACGTCGCTGCGACGTCGTCCATATAAGAAATGTGGGTTCGGTATTCGTTGTAGCCCGCTTCGGCGGCATCGCGGACGAGTACCTCGAACAGTTCGCGCGTTCTGCCGGTGAGCTCGTCGTCATCCTTGTCGTAAAGCATCAGGTTGATGTTGATGACATGCCGGCCACACAGATAAAACGTAGCGGAGTAGTCGACGCCGAACTCTGTATATCGTCGACGAGTGCGTTCCAGCTGTTCGAGCACCAGCCGGCCATCAGCCGGAAGGATCGGTGAAAAGTCCAGGTGACCGCCGCGTCCGCCGTGCCAGTTGACGATTTGCAGCGGAAACACGCTGGGCCGCGGACGCCCGCCGGGCTCGCCCTTGCGCCATTCGCTGTGTTCGAACCGATTGTCGGTAAACGGTGCGACGGCGGCTTCGATCGTTGCCGCGTTGATCGCGTTGACTTCCGGGAGGCCATAGAGCTGGATGCGCGGATTCCACCAGCCTGCGTCGTAGCGTTCGATGATCGAGCCGACGACGGAATCCGGCAGTGCGTCCCGCCCTTCGTACCATTCCCGACGCTGGCTTGCCATCGTCGCCGAGCCCGTGTAGCTCGGCGCGCTGATGCGATGCGGGATGCGGCCGCTGATGATATGCGGGGTCATTGCATCGACAAACCAGCCGATGTCTTCGGGCTCCGAGAGCTTCAGGCGCATTGTCGTCATCGCCTCGGGTTCCGGTGTGAGCCAGAAACCAGCCTTCGTCACAATACCGAAGCTGGACTGTGCGAATACCTGATCCCACGAGGGGCCGAAACCATACTTGAATACCGGCCAGGTCCGGCTGCCCGCTCTTGCGCCCGTTCCCGTGCGGATCAGCTCGCCGGTCGGCAATACGGCTTCGAGTCCACACAGGCTCGCCGTGTGTTCGCCATAGGGTGTGCGGCTGCTGAATCCGCGATCGAGCGCGTTGCCGATCACGCTGCCCCAGGCGTTCCCCGGTATGCCCATCCATAAAGGCACTGCCTGCGCTTCGAGGTGCTCGTACAGGTCATAGAAGCCGACGCCGGGTTCCAGCACGCAGTACGCCAGTTTTTCGTCGACTTCGATGATTCGGTTCATGCGCGTCATGTCGACGAGCACTGTGCCAGGCATCACGGGCGCTGAGCCGCCATAGCCGAGATTCTTGCCGCGGGAGATCGGCCAGATCGGAATCTCGTGCTCGTTGGCGAGTCGTACGATCGCCTGAACCTGTTCCACCGAAGCCGGCGCGATTGTCGCCGACGGCGCGTGCTGCGCTTCGTTTCCCGGCGCGTACGCATCGACGTAAGTGCTGCGGTCCTCGTCGGTCGCGAGCACCCATTCGTCACCGACGACGTTGGCGAACGCGCGCAGCGCGCGGTCGAAACGGTTTCTGGATGTGTCTCGCGGCAGTATCAGTTCCATAGACGCAACCTCAGTTGCATGCGAAGTCGTTCCCTGAATGCGTCCTGCATTCGAAGTCCTCCCCGGAACGACGTTTGCCGGGTTCTATTGTGTTGTTTCCCCGGATTCTACAGGCATTTGGGGTCCGTGCGGTCGGCGCCGCCGCAGGATCGTCGCGCTACTGTTGCGTCGTCGGGAGCCCCTGTTCGTGCCAGGCGCGCATGCCGCCGTCGAGCGCCGCCGTTCGAAGAAATCCCAGCTCGCGCAGAGTCGCCGCTGCCAGTGTCGAGATTTTGCCGAACTCGCAGACCGTGACGATGCGTGCGGTGGGATCAGGCAGCGCGTCGTCGACGCGCAGCTCGAGCTGGCCGCGCGGTACGTTCATGGCGCCGGGAATATGCCCGGTCTCGAACTCCGAATGCTGCCGCACATCCAGCACGATCAGCTCGCCCGGCGCCTGCTCCAGTCGTCGGGCGAGCTCGGACAGCGAGATGAACGGAGTTTTCTCCGCAGCCGCTGCCAGTAGCTGCGCGACACTCCTGCCGCCGGTCATGTTGGTCCGCAGTGCTTCGGTAAGGTGCGTCGGCATCGAGAGGTTGAGATGCTCCATCATGTCGATGAATTCTGCACGATCCGTCTTCTGCAGCCTCGGGTTGTTTTCCAGCTCCGCTGCGATCGTCGATGAGCCCAGTTGTTTGTAATCGTGTGCCGGAAAGACCCGGGTCGCCGGATCGAGTTTCAGGATCCCATTGAACAGACTGTCGTAGAGCGCAGAAGGATCGCCAGTAGGCAGGTCGGTGCGTCCGGTCCCGCCGATCAGCAGCGTGTCGCCGGTGAACAGCCGATCTTCGGCGAGCAGGCACAACGAATCGCGCGTATGGCCCGGCGTGTGCATTGCCAGCACCCGCAGATCTCCGACCCTGAGCATATCTCCGTCCTGAAGCCGCATAGCGACGAACGGGGCGGCGCTATCGGGATGCATGACGACCGGTATGCGGAGCGTTTCGGAGAGCTCGTCCGCACCGGAAAAGTGGTCGGCATGCGTGTGCGTATCGATGACGTAGTGAATGCGCAAGCCATTTTGCGCAGCGGCAGCCTGGTACCTGTCGATGAGGCGAACTTCCGGGTCGATGACGGCGGCGATGCTCGAGTTTTCGCAGCCAATCATGTACGACTTACAGCCGCCGTTGGCGAACGTCTCGAATTTCATCACAGCACTTAATCGCGTGCGGTGGTTGTGAGAATCGTGACTTCGGCGATCGGCGAAACGTGTAGTTCCAGCACGTGACCGCCGCGTGTCGTGCCATCGGACAAGGCAACCACGGCATGCAGGTGCACGTAGGGCTCGCCGTCGCGCTCGGACACGGTGCCGACCAGTGAGACCAGCTCGGTCTTCTCGTCGATCGGAATCAGTTTGAACACGAAACTCCCGATCGATGGATCGCCGAACGCGAGCAGTGCACTCGAAAGCCCGCCGAGTCCGGTGACCTGTGCTGCCGTGATGCCCTCGGATTTCGCGAGATCCGTCAGTCCGGACAGGATCTCGTCGCCGGGCGAAAACCGGACCTGGTATGTGTGTGCCACGGAGGCGGATTCGTGCACCTCCATGTTGGGTGCAAGACCCGGCTCGACGTGAGGA
>JASFSB010000374.1:0-3430 GCA_050114615.1 Gammaproteobacteria bacterium | reverse complement strand
TTTGGCTGCGCTGCGTTCGTCTGGCGTGATGACTCGAACCGCAATCGGGTAAGTACAGCCGATGAAAAACGTCGCAGGCAGCATTACGGCAAACGCATAGGTCGCCAGGCTGAACGAATCGCGTGTCCCTGGTAGCAGCCCCTGCATCCCCGCGTAGACCGATGCCGCAAGCCCTGCGATCGCAATCTGCGCAATCACGAATGCGAGTCGCGCGCGCGAGGCATCCTTCGCGAGCAAGCCGCCGAGCGCACCACCGGCCGCGATGCCTGTGAGGAACGCTGCCAGCATGGTTGCAAACGCATAAACGCTGCCGCCAAGTACATGTGCCAGTATCCGCGTCCACAGCACTTCGTAAAAGAATGTGGCAGCGCCGGATACGAGCATCAATGACAGTACGATACGCCTGCCCGGATGTCCTGCCTCGACCGCGGAACCTGCTGCAGCGGGCGTCTGTCGCGTAATCGATTCTTCAGGTATCCGGGCGAACGGAAGTACGAGCACAAAGATCAAAGCGTTGATGCCGACTCCGGTAAAGACCGTCCCGTTGAGTCCGAGTTTGGGCAGCAGAACGAATGCAGTGAGCAGCGTGCCCACAACGGCCCCCGCCGTGTTGGTCGCATAGAGCACTGCGACGCGCGGCCCGACTTCGTCATCGCTGCGGATGAAGTGCCGCGTCAGGCAGGGCAGCGTCGCGCCCATCAGTGCAGTCGGCGTGGCGAGCACGACGAACGCGACACCCAGATAGAATATTGGCTGGCCGAGCGTCCAGGCGTTCGGCAAGTCTGCGCGTCCGCCCAGCGCGCTGGCATAGAGCCAGTCCGCAAGCAGAAGCAGCAGCGGGACTGCGAGCGCCGAAAGAGCGATCCCGGCTTCAAGCAGACCATACACCAGAACAGGCCGCGTGATGCGTCCGGCGAACCGCGCAGCGAGCCCGGCCCCGAGTGCCAGACCGGACATGTACGCCGCCAGAACAGTCGCAACCGCCAGTTCACTCGTACCGAAAACAAGCGAGAACTGGCGCAACCACGCCGTCTGATAAATGAGTGCAGCCAGACCTGAGAGAAAGAAGCACCCCAGCAAGGCCAGCGGTTCGACCCGTCGGATCAATCGCAACACGTGCCGGTGGTGCAACGCGGAACTGAGAGCGGGCGGGCAGCTACACGAAATGCGGCTGCCCGCCGTTTACGTCAGCGCCCTGCTCCGGCGCCGAAGTTGTATTGAAACTGAACGCCGAGCTCGCGCGGCCGGCCCATCGTGTTACCCAGCGCCGAACGGTTAGGCGCGCGCGGCCCGAAAGGCGCCGGACTTGCTTCCCAGAAGCCGCCACCGAAGCGGCTCGCGAAGTTCGCATAGACCTCGTCAGTCAGATTGTTGCCGAACAGTGTCACGCGCCAGGTTCCGTTCGTCAGGCTGATGCGGCCATTCAGCAGACCGTAGTCGGGGTTACGGTAGGCCGAATCGAAGAACCACTGTCCCGGGGGCGGACAGTTGAGTTCGACCGTGCCCGCAGAGCCCGGATGGGTTTCCTGCTCGCCGACATGAGCGTAACTCAGCGACCAGGAGAGTTCCTTACCGCCACCAACTTCGTTGAAGCCACGCAATCCGAGCGTGTAATTATCTTCGACAGGCCCGGGGAAGAGGTTCGCGCCGTTATTCGCGCAAATATCGTGCAGCTTGAAGTCGACGCTGCCGGCCGAGAAGTCGATGAAGACGTTGTCAGTGACGGCGACCTGGCCGTCGAGCTCGAAGCCGTCGAGATCGACATCACCGGAGTCCTGCACCTGGATAAAGAATCCGACGCCGCTCGTGGTATCGAGAACGGCGACCGGTGCCTGCCGATCACCGTAAACCATATCGTAATACGTGAGGTTGAGGCGCAGGCGACCGTCCAGCCATTCCGTTCTGAAGCCAATCTCATTGTTCTCGACCGACTCAGGCAGCGTGAACGGCGGCGCAACATCCCATTGCGCCTGCAGATCGGTCGGATCCTCCGGAACTCCGCCCATTGGGAGGGACACACCTGCGCCGGCGCGGAACGACTTCGACGAGGTCACGTAGACCATGTGGTCATCCGAGATGTCGTAGTCGACCGTGAGCCGGTAATCCGTCTCGTCGCTCGTCGTGCCGGCGTACATTGTCGTCGTTGTGCCGACAGCAGCCGTCCAGTCGTCCGAGTTGCGCCGAGTCAGCGTTGCCGTTTTCTCGTCGTCCGAAAGACGCACGCCCGGCGTAATCGAAAGGCGATCGGTTGCGTGCCAGGAGAGATTCGCGAACAGTCCGAGCGACTCGGAATCCTGCCAGGTCGTTGTGTCATTCAGGACGCGGATGCCGTTCGGTCCGCTGCCGACCAGCGCGCCATTACCGTTCGGCTGGTTCGGAAACAGGCTCGTGCCGCGGCGCTCGAGTGTGCTCCCGTAGCTCATTGAGTCTTCCTGGAAATAGGACATGCCCACGACCAGATCCAGGCGTTCATCTGCGAACGACGTGTTGAGCTGGAACTCCTGATAAGTGACCTCGGATTCGACGAAGTTCGGCCGCAGCTCCTGACCCAGCATGACCCAGTCGGTCAGGCCTTCGCTCTTGAAGTCGGTCAGTCCGGTAATCGAGGTGAGTGACAGGTTATCACTGATGTCCCAGGTGATCGTCGCATCGAGTTGGTCGACCTCACCGTTGTTGTTTTGCGCACAGGCCGGATCCCAGTCGGGATCGAGATCGTCGATGAAGCACCAGTCCGGCATCGTATAGGGGTCGAGCACGACGCGCGGATCGTCAGCCGGATCGAGGCGCGGCTGGCCGGCGGCTTCGAGCCAGTCCGAAATCCAGTCTGCCTGCCCGCCTTCGAAGTTCAGGTTGGGACGCATGTCGAACGTACCAAGATCCTGCGGATTGCCTTCGGAATCGGACTCCGAGGTCGAATAACTGAAAGCGAGCCGCAGCGTATCACTCGGTTCGACGGCAAGCTGCAGACGCAGCATCGTGTCTTCACTGCCGCCGAGTAACTGACCGCCGCGACGCACGTAGCCGTCCTGCGACAACGATGCCCCCTGGGCGCGCAGAAATACCGTATCGCTCAACGGCACGTTGACCATTGCGTTGAAGTCTTCGCGGTTGAATTCACCGAAGCCGAGCTCGATATAGCTGTCGAATTCCGGTTGCGGCTGCTTCGTGAAGACCCGGATCGCGCCGCCGGTACTGTTGCGGCCGAACAGAGTGCCCTGCGGACCGCGCAATACCTCAATGCGTTCGACATCGAGCACGTTCATGAACGGACCTGCAGTGCGCGGCAGGTAAATCCCGTCGAGGTACATCGCGACCGCGCGTTCACCGGTTGCGCCGCCGCCGCCAGACAGGCCGCGAATCTGATAAGTTGGCGACACATTGCCGTCGCCGCGCGAGCCCTTGATGTCGAGGTTGGGCGTAAAGACGGCCA
>JASFSB010000373.1:0-3447 GCA_050114615.1 Gammaproteobacteria bacterium | reverse complement strand
GGCTTGTTCGCGGCATCGACGTGAGAAAGCATCTAACCGCCCATCCTGTACATTTCAACACGCGCCTCGACGGCGGGAAACCTGCCACGCACTTCGCTGTAGCGATCATTTCGATTGCGCCACAGATTCTGCAGCAAGCCTGTCATGTCTGCATCGCTCGCTCCGGCGCGCATGAAATTCCGGAGATTCGTGCCCTGGTGTGCGAACAGACAGGTGTAGAGCGTGCCGTCAGCCGATACGCGAGCGCGGTGGCAGTCGCCGCAAAACGGCTCGCTCACGGAGGAGATGAAGCCGATCTCGCCGCTGCCATCGGCGAATCGATAGCGATTCGCGACTTCGCCGGAATAGTTCTGTGACAGCGCCTCCAGGGACCAGCGCTCGCTGATCCGGGCGTGCAGTTCGGCCGAAGGCACGACATCTTCAGGCTGCCAGCCATTGAGCGAACCCACGTCCATATACTCGATGAATCGCACGATAACGCCGGTACCGCGGAAATGCTCGAGCAGATCGAGGACCGTATGATCATTGACACCACGCTGCACCATGACATTGACCTTGACCGGATCGAATCCGGCTGCCAGCGCCGCATCGATGCCGCCCAGCACGGTTGCCACGTCGCCGCGCCCGCCGTTCATCGTCGCGAACACATCCTGATCGAGACTGTCGAGACTCACCGTCACGCGCTGCAGCCCGGCGCTGCGCAGCTCCCGTGCCATGACACCGAGCCGCGATGCATTCGTCGTCAGCGCAAGATCCTCCACGCCGGCTATTTCGGTCAGCCCGGCGACGATTTCCGTTATGTCGCGGCGCAACAGCGGTTCGCCACCGGTCAGACGCAGCTTCGTGACGCCAAGACCCACGAACAGACTGGCGATACGCTTGATTTCACCGGGTGTAAGCCAGTGCTTACGGGGGAGAAATTCGTGGCCCTCGCCGAAGAGTTCTTCGGGCATGCAGTACGGGCAACGATAGTTGCAGCGGTCTATCACGGAAATCCGCAAGTCACGCACGGGCCGCTCGAGACGGTCGCGCACGCTGCCTGCGGGCTGTATCTGGCTGACTCGGTCGTTCATTCGGATAATACGGCTTCAGCTGAAGTCCTATTTTAGCTTACGACGTGGCACAATACGGCCCGCCGGAGGATAAAGACATGAACAAAGGTCGCCTTGAACCACTCGGCGTCCCCGGTTCGGATTACGATTATGACGAACACTCCGCCCGATCGGGCGGCGGGAGCGCGCCAAACGCCCTGGACCGCTGGGTCCTGGCTAAACTCACGAACGCCATTCCGGAAACGGATCTGCGGATCGTGCTGTGGGATACGCCACCGCCGTCCAATACGAAAGACGTACCCGCCGTACAGATCTGCGACCGGGGGGCGCTTTATCAGGTCGTGCGCTACCCCGAGCTGCACTTCGGTGATCTATACAGTTCGGGGCGCATCCGTGTTTTCGGCGACCTGCTGAAAGTGCTCGACGCGGCATATCGCTACATCGAAGCCAATAAGACCACAGCAAAGTGGGTCGGTCGCTTCCAGCGCCTGACGGCCACGCCCTCGCTGGACGATTCCCGGCGCAACATCCATCACCACTACGACATTGGTAACGAGTTTTATCGATTGTGGCTCGATCGCGAGGCGCTGCAGTACACGTGCGCCTATTACCCCGAACCCGACATGACGATCGAGCAGGCTCAGCAGGCGAAGATGCATCATGTTTGCCGCAAGCTGCAGCTCAAAGAAGGCGATACCGTTGCCGAGGCCGGCGGTGGCTGGGGCGGCTTCGCACTGTTCATGGCCGAGAACTATGGTGCGCGCGTACGCAGCTTCAACATTTCCAAAGAGCAGATCGCATATTCACGTGAGTGGGCCAAACAGCGCGGTCTCGAGCATCTCGTCGAGTTCGTCGAAGACGACTTCAGAAATATCTCCGGACGTTACGATGCGTTCGTATCGATCGGCATGCTCGAACACGCCGGCGCGGGCAATTACCCGAAGCTCGGCAAACTGATAAACCGGGTACTCAGCGACACCGGCCGAGGATTGATTCACACCATCGGACGCGATCGGGCAGAGCGCCTGAACCCATGGATCGACAAGCGAATCTTTCCTGGCGCTTATCCACCGACCCTGCGTGAAATGATGGATATCTTCGAACCGAACGGCCTGTCCGTGCTCGATGTCGAGAACATCCGGCTGCATTATGCGAAGACGCTGCAGGCCTGGCTCGACCGGTACGAAGAGAACATCGATACCGTGCAGAACATGTTCGATCAGGCGTTCGTGCGCGGCTGGCGCCTGTATCTGGCCGGCTCGATCATGGCGTTCCTGCATGGCAAGCTGCAGCTTTTCCAGGTGAGCTTCGCGCGCTCCGGCATGAACGACATTCCGAACTCGCGGGCGCACATATACCCGGGCGGGCACTGACATCAGCGCGGATTACGCGAGTAAGCGAGCGGCGCTCGAGGCGGGCTGGCAACCCGGCTCCGGCAGGCTGCGGCTGGAAAAATCCACGATCTCGAACCTCTTCCGCTACGGCGACCGCGGAGCCGGCGAACGCCGTATCTCGCTCGCTCAGTTCAATAACGTCATCGCGCTCGACGCTGAAGCCGCCTGGCTGGAAGTCGAGGGCCTGACAACTTTCGAGAAGATCGTCAATTTCACCGTGCCTCGCGGCTTTCTGCCGCTCGTCGCTCCGGAGCTCAGGCACATCACCATCGGCGGTGCGACGGTCGGCATCGGCATCGAATCGACGTGCTTTCGGTACGGTTTCGTGCATGACAGCCTGATCGAAGCTGACGTGCTGCTGCCCGACGGCAAGGTCGTTACCTGCTCGGCAGACAACGAGCATGCCGATCTGTTCTTCGCTCTGCCGAACTCCTATGGCACGCTCGGGTATATCCTGCGCGCGAAGATACGTCTGCATAAAGCGAAACGTTTCACGCAGCTGCACATGAAGACCTTCGCAGACCCACAGCAGTACCTCGATGCGATGCGGTCAGCGACTGAACGGCAGGAGCTGGATTTCGTCGAAGGCCTGTTTTACGAAGACCGGCGTTTCATACTCATGACCGGGCAGATGGTCGATGCAGTACCGCAAACCGACGACATCATGCGCGAGCACATTTTTTACAAACTGCTCGACTGGCGGAGCGAAATCAATCTCCGTACTCAGGACTATATTTTTCGCTACGACCCGGAGTGGTTCTGGAACCTGCCCGAATCGCCGTTCTATGCGCTCTATCGCCGGTTCGCACCGGAGAAATATCGAAACTCCGGCTTCTTCACCCAATATGTCGCCTGGCGTGACCAGCTCAGCAAGAAGCTCTTTGGCGACCGGCCGAAGACAACTGAGCCGTTGATACAGGACTGGGAAGTTCCGTGGGACAAGGCAGTGGAACTCATCGAGTTCTGTCTCGAGCACGTCGATCTTCGCGGACGACCGTGGG
>JASFSB010000372.1:0-3448 GCA_050114615.1 Gammaproteobacteria bacterium | reverse complement strand
GTACTACGTAGCTCGGGACGTTTTCAGTCAGGACCATTTCAGACGTCGCGTTGCCGCGCTCGACAATAAAGTGGCCGCGCGGCACCAGACTGAGTTATTGCTGGAAAGCCGAAAACTGATAGAGCGCACGATTCGCTGGCTACTGATATCGCAGCCCGATTCCATGGACATCAGCGCGCTCATCAATCGCTATTCGCATGGCGTGACGACGCTTTCCGAAGTGCTTCCGAGTCTCAGCGGCATCGGCGTTCAAAGCCACAACGATGCGTGGCTCGCCGACCTCGCACACGCTGGCGTGCCTGACGATCTGATCCGTCAGGTCGCCTGCTTCGAAGCACTTTCGGTCGCATTGGACGTTGTGGAAATCTCCGATCGCGCCAACGTAAGCGTGGAAATCTCCGCCGCCGTTTACTTCCAGTTGGGTAAAGCGCTGAACCTGCACTGGATACGCGATCACATCAACGAACTGCCGCGCAGCGACCGCTGGCAAACGCTGGCGCGCGCCGCACTGCGCGAGGATCTGAACCTGCAGGAGAGGCAGCTCACGTTGGCTGTCATCGGTCACGTCGGCGCTGCGAGTGATGCGCAATCAGGCATTTTGCAGTGGCTCGAGCGCTACGCTGCGCAGGCGAATCGCTGCCGAAGCTTCATCGAAGCCCTGATGAACGAAGCGCACATCGATGTAGCCATGTTGTCGGCTGCCCTGCGGGAGTTACGCGGACTGACTCAGGCGGCAGACGCCGGCAACGACACAGGCCACCCGTCAGTATCCGACGCCCATCACGCCTGAGCAGGAGCCTGCTGTGCCTGTGCTATCGTTTGCCGCGATTGCATGCAGCGAGCGCGTAAAGTGACGATTCCGAATTTCGAAAAACTCGGGGCCTTCTATCTGGGTAAACGCTTCGACTCCGACAGCGAACAACTCACCGAAGAACTCACGCTTTATGATTCGAAGGATCTGACGACGCACGCCGCCATTATCGGCATGACCGGCAGCGGCAAGACCGGTCTGGGTATCGCGCTGCTCGAGGAAGCCGCGATCGATCGCGTTCCGGTCATCGCGATCGATCCCAAGGGCGACCTGGGAAACCTGCTGCTGAGCTTTCCGGACATGTTACCGCAGGATTTCGAGCCCTGGATCGATTCCTCGGCTGCCCTCAGGGAGGGCCGTTCCGCTGCGGAACAGGCGCTCGATGTGGCAAAGACCTGGAAGCGCGGCATCGAAAGCTGGGGACAGTCGGCGGAACGGATCAGGCGACTGCATGACGCTGCAGATCTGCAGATATTCACTCCGGGCAGCGCCTCAGGAAGACCACTTTCCGTACTCAGGACACTCGAGATCGACGCGGCGCTGGCTGATGATCCCGACGCTTTTCGCGAGCGCGTTCAAAGCACCGTACAAGGCATTCTGACGTTACTCGATATCGATGCCGATCCACTGACCAGCCGGGAACATATTCTGCTGTCGAAAATTCTCAGTGAGACCTGGAAACGCGGCGAACGGCTCACGCTGGCCAGCCTGATCGCATCCGTGCAGAGCCCGCCGTTCGAACGCGTGGGCGTGATGGAGCTGGATTCATTCTATCCGGCGGGCGAGCGGTTCGAACTGGCGATGCGATTGAACAATTTGCTCGCCGCGCCCTCGTTCCAGGCCTGGACCGAGGGTGAGCCGCTCGATATCCGTGACCTGCTCCACACGCAGGCCGGCAAACCGAGGGTTTCTGTCCTGTCGATTGCTCATCTCAGCGATGCTGAGCGGATGTTCTTCGTCACGACGCTGCTCACGGAAATCGTTGCCTGGATGCGGGCGCAGTCGGGCAGCCCGTCGCTGCGGGCGATTCTCTACATGGATGAAGTCTTCGGATACCTCCCGCCGGTCGCAAACCCGCCATGCAAGCCGCTGTTTCTGACTCTGTTGAAACAGGCGCGGGCTTTCGGGCTCGGGCTGGTGCTCGCCACACAAAACCCCGTCGACCTCGATTACAAGGCGCTGTCCAACATCGGGACCTGGATGATCGGGCGTTTACAGACGAAACGCGACATCGACCGCGTTCGCAGCGGGCTCGAGTCCGCCTCAGGCTCGGGTAACATCGATCTTGAAAAACTCGACACCGTTCTCGCCGGCATGCCAAAGCGGTGTTTTCTGCTCAATAACGTCCACGACGCGCGGCCGACGATTTTTCATACGCGCTGGGTCTTGTCGTATCTCGCCGGCCCGCTGACGGCAGAACAGATCCGGCAGCTGACAGCCGTCGACGAAACGAAACGCCTGGCACAGGCCGCATCGGAGGTCCGGACCGCAAAGCGAAGCAAAGACGTTGCCCAATCGGAAAGACCGCTGCTCGATCCCGCGATCGTTCAGTGGTTCATACCGGCGACGAAGTTTCCCGCCGAAGCACAGAAACTGATCTACGTTCCGGGACTGCTCGTCGGTGCGCGCCTGCGTTATTCCCGGGCGAACCCGCCGATCGACAGTGATCGGCGCGTGCTCCTGATCATACCGGCCAACGCAACGGGCCGCGCACCGGACTGGGATGCCGCCGTGATCCTCGATGAATTACCCCATGCGCTGCTCGAGGCACCGGAGTCTGACGCAAGTTTTGCCCCGCTGCCGGAGGCATATGGGAGCCCGGCGACGTTCTCCGGGAACACGAGCCGAATTCGACGCTGGCTGCGCGCCTCGTATCCGCTCACGGTGTTTCGCAGCGACACGCACAAATGCTATTCGACTCCAGGGGAGTCCGAGGGTGAGTTTCGCGCGCGATTGCAGGAGCTCGGTAATCGGGAACGCGATCGACGGGCAGGCGTGCTGCGTGCCCGATATGAGAAGAAACTCGCCCGGCTGCAGGCTCGTCTGCAGCGTGCGGAGCAACGCGTCGCGAAGGAAAGCGAGCAGGCGCGTACTCAAAAGCTGGATACGGCCATTTCCTTTGGTACGGCCGTGCTCGGTGCGCTGCTCGGCAGAAAGGCGATCTCCACGACTTCGGCGGGGCACCTCGGAAGCGCGATTCGCAAGGCCGGGCGAGCAAGGGAACAGACCGCCGACGTGTCCCGGGCGCGCGAGACACTCGCTGCCGTGCAGGCGGACGTCGACGAGCTTGCGACGGCATTCGAGAAAGAAATAGAACAACTCGAAGACGCATACGATGCGACCGCCGAGGAACTGAGCTCCAGGGAGATTGCGGCGAAGTTGACTGACATCGAAGTCGATACGGTAGGCGTCGGTTGGGAACCACATTTCAGGGAGGCGAACGGCTCTGTCCGCAGCGTCGCAGCACGGTCACCGCGCGGCGGCTGATTCACGGTGCAAACGATTCGCGCGATACTGGATTTCCTCAATGGCGCCTGGAGCAATCTTCGCCAGCACAGCCCGTTTCAGGCGGCAGCTGCACTATCCTATTACTCTTTGTTTTCGCTCGCGCCACTTGTGATCATCATCGTGGCGATT
>JASFSB010000371.1:0-3449 GCA_050114615.1 Gammaproteobacteria bacterium | reverse complement strand
AAACCGGCAGATCTCTGTTGCCGGGTGCCCCCACTCAAGGAAGGGCTCAGCGCCATGGTCGAGCGGGCCAGCGGCATTGACGGTCGCAGGAAGCTCGTTGTCTCGCGCCTGCTGTTCCAGATTTTCGCGGACCTGGTCAACGGACATAGCACTCCCCGCGCCCCATGCATTAGACACGATTAGCTCGTCGCTTTGAACGAATAACACGCTGATGCGAGCACCGAAGGCACGGGCAAGGTCGCCTGCAAACGCCGCCGCTTTCAGTGCGGTTGCGCTGCCATCTGTAGCAATAAGTACGTGATTTACAGCAGCCATTGATTACCCCGATCGACTATTTCCCGAACCACGGATCGACTATAGATCCCGGCGCCGCTACCGCATATCCAAACCGACGAGAGTTTGTGATAGAGGCCTCTTATCAGGCGCGCGGCGGAACATCGACCAGTGGCCGACCGCGCACAGATGAAATCGCTCGCTTCTGCCGAGGGTCATTGGCATTGCTGCGCCGGCGCGGTAAATTGACACTATCGTTCGCTTCCGGACCATCGATCATGATCGTTCGAATAGCCTGCCTGACAGCGCTTGGCCTTTTCGGCGTGACGACTCTTAGTGCCCAGGACATTACAGACAGCCGCATCGAGGAACTTGCAGCGGCAGTCGAACCGAAAGTAATCGGCTGGCGGCGCGACATTCATGCCAACCCCGAACTGGGAAACCGCGAATTTCGGACTTCCGCTCTGATTGCACGTCACCTCGAGCGCCTCGGGCTGGAGGTGACGACGGGCATTGCCCACACGGGAGTCGTCGGAATCCTGCGCGGTGCCAGGCCCGGGAGAGTCATCGGCCTGCGCGCCGATATGGACGCGCTACCGGTAACGGAGCAGGTGGAGCTGCCCTTTGCATCCAACGTGACCACGGTATACAACGGTCAGGAAGTCGGAGTCATGCACGCCTGCGGGCATGACACGCATGTCGCGATGCTCATGGGCGTTGCAGAAGTGCTGGCCTCCCTTCGCGGCGATCTTGCCGGTACGGTCATGTTCATCTTCCAGCCGGCAGAAGAGGGTGCGCCTGATGGCGAGGAAGGCGGCGCCGAGCTGATGCTTGCAGAGGGACTGTTCGATATCGCCAGGCCCGACGCGGTGTTCGCGTTGCATGTCGTATCTGATTTACCCTCCGGCGCTATTGGGTTCAGAGCAGGGCCGGCACTTGCCAGCGCGGACACATTCGAAATCACCGTCAATGGGAGTCAGACCCACGGGGCGATGCCGTGGAACGGCGTGGATCCGATCGTCACTGCCGCGCAGATCGTCACGGCGACGCAGACAATCATAAGCCGACAGGTAAACATTTCTGAGCTGCCGGCAGTAGTGTCCTTCGGGACGATATCCGGTGGCGTAAGGACTAACATCATCCCGGAGTCTGTGACGCTCAGTGGCACGATTCGCACATATGATCTGGAAACGAAATCGGCCATCCACGAACGGCTGACCCGCACCGCCACCGCAATCGCAGAAAGCGCCGGCGCGACAGCGGACGTGGAAATTTCGATCGGATATCCGCCGACGATCAACGACAGCGGTCTCGTGGCAAGGACGCGGGAGACACTCGATTCTGCGTTCGGAAGCGGCACAGTGCTGGAGGTTCCGCGCGGCACCGCGGCGGAGGATTTTTCCTATTTCGCCAATGAAGTCCCCGGCCTCATGATGGTTCTGGGTGTGAGGCCTCCTGATGTCGGGCCCGGGGATGCGGCGCCCAACCATTCACCGCGCTTTTTCGTGGACGAGGCCGCACTGGTGACGGGCGTGCAGGCGCTACTGACGGTTACGACGTCTTTTCTAAGCGATTAGTCGAGTCCCTGATCGTATTCGAGCGCGTAGGGAGCAGCGCTCAGGCAGTCAGGTCAGCCGCGGTAAATGATGCAAACGTTGCTCTGCAGGCCTGGTATCTCAACACCAGCAGCAACCGACAGCTCACCGAGCTCTGGCTTGATGGGCTGCGCAGTGCCGAACCCCTCGAAACCTACGATGAATACCAGTTCCATATGGCGCTGCAGGCAGCGTTCTTAGGGTTTCAGAACAGCTTTCTGCTTGCGCAGGAGGGCAGTCTCGACGATGAAATTATGACATCGATAACTTCTGGCGGGCTTTCGCAGTTTTATCAATCGCCCACAGTGCATAGCGAGGGACTCTGATGCTCGAACAATGGGCGTATCTCGCCGAAATCGGTGGCATGATCGCGGTGGTCGCTACGTTGGCTTTCCTTGCCGTGCAGATTCGCCAGAGTACGGTGCAAATGCGACTGGATAGTATGGCGAAGGCTATAGAGACGCAGGTGTACCAGTTCGCACACCTGACGGACGACATACATAAGGCACAGTTGCTTCGGCGTGCTTTCGCGGATTTCGAAAATCTCAACCAGGACGAGAAAGGATTGGTCCACGCGATTTTTCTGGAAATCAATATCTCTCATAACATCATAAAGCACGCCTTCGACGCTCATTTGCTGGATGATATCGCTTTGGGTCTGTTCGATACGTGCGATCGGCCAATAGTCACAGAAACGCGAGGCCAATATGACTGAGCATACGGACAACGCCGGGTACGCTGCCCGGCTTGAGGTGGACTACCCGGAGAAGCTGAATCGGCTGACAACGCTTTTTCGCCTCATATTGATCATTCCAATCGTCATAATCGCAGGATTGATAACCGGTTCCGGGGAGACGGTTTACGTCACTGAAACCGGTGAGGTTGTCGGACGCGTCGGCGGTCTCGCCAGCGGCCTGATTGTCGCCACGGCCCTGATGATTGTTTTTCGCCGGCGCTACCCTCGTTGGTGGTTCGATTTCTCCAGAGAGCTGGCGCGCTTCCAGGGACGAGTCAGCGCTTACCTGCTGCTGCTGACCGATCGATATCCGTCGACCGAGGAAGAGCAGTGCGTGCACCTGGAAATCGATTATCCGAACGTGGAAGTCGAGCTGAATCGTTGGCTGCCGCTGGTCAAGTGGTTCCTGGCCATTCCTCATTACCTCGTGCTGTTTGTGCTGTTCGTTGCGCTGGTATTCGGCGTCGTGATTGCGTGGTGTGCCATTCTGATTACGGGATCTTACCCGCGGTTTATCTTCGATTTTGTGGTCGGCATAGGCCGCTGGGCGTTGCGCGTGGCTGCGTATGCGTTCCTTCTCGTAACCGACAGGTATCCACCGTTCAGCTTGCGCTAGCCGACAACTGGAGCTGGCCGACGACAGCGATGCTTCAGATAACGTCGCGCTGGCGGTAATCTCTGCCTTGTCTGCCCGCGACCACAACTGACCCAGTCCCGTTGGTTTGCTGTCGATGCGACGCAAACATCGCAGCGTGAGTTCGAGCGTGTGACGTTGAGTCGATTATCCGTCCACGGCATTCTGACTGATTGCTCGGCGGCGAACCAGCGAGGCTGTTACAACGACT
>JASFSB010000370.1:0-3459 GCA_050114615.1 Gammaproteobacteria bacterium | reverse complement strand
CCTTTACGACGCCGGTTTGTTCGAAGTCTCCGTCGTTACGGCACCACCGGCGGGCGGCGATTTCTCGGCTTTTGAACCGCGGTTCGAATCGTTCGACACGATCGTGCTGAACTATGACGCACCCGATACACGCTGGCCGGACAGACTCGAAGCATCGTTCGAGCAGTATGTGCGCGAAGGTGGTGGCATCGTTGCGGTACATGCAGCCGATAATGCGTTTCCCGGCTGGTCGGCGTACAACGAGATGCTCGGTGTCGGCGGCTGGCGCAATCGCGACGAGCGTGCGGGGCCCTACTGGTATTTCAGCGGTACTGAACTGATCCGAGACGAATCAGCCGGCCCGGCCGGCAGTCATGGCCGACGTGAACCGTTCACGGTCGTCGTCCGCGACCACGCCCATCCGATTATGCGCGGTTTGCCCGATGTCTGGATGCACGGCGAGGACGAACTGTATGCGCAACTGCGTGGGCCGGGCACAAACATGACTGTCCTCGCGAGCGCATACTCCGATCCGGACAATGCGGGCACCGGGCGGCACGAGCCGCAGCTCATGGTGTTGAGCTATGGCGCCGGCCGGATTTTTCATACGACTTTCGGCCATGACGTCAGAGCACTGAGTTCGCTCGATTTCATTGTGACGCTGCAGCGGGGCGCGGAGTGGACGGCGACCGGTACCGTCACCCAGGCCGTGCCTCCGGGTTTTCCGACAGCCGAGGCGCCGAGCTACCGCGCCGAGCTCAGATAACGCGAGGGCCGGGCATCGTGACCACACTGACCGCTGTGGACTGGGCCGTGATCGGTGCGTATTTCCTTGTGCTGCTGGCCGTTATCGTATTCGAGCTGCGCCGGCAAAAGACGGCGACGGACTACTTCCTTGCCGGCCGCGACGTCGGGTTTTTTGCGATTGGCGCCTCGATATTCGCATCGAATATCGGTTCGGAGCATATCGTCGGCCTCGCCGGGCAGGGTGCCTCGACCGGGCTTGCGATGGCGCACTACGAATTGCATGCATGGGTGGTCGTGCTGCTCGCATGGGCTTTCGTGCCGTTTTACTACCAGTCGGGCGTGTTCACGATGCCGGAGTTCCTCGAGCGCCGTTTCGGTCCGCGTCCGCGCTGGATACTTTCACTCGTGTCGCTGGCGGCTTATGTACTGACGAAGGTCTCGGTCACGATCTACGCGGGCGCGCTCGTGTTCAGCACCTTGCTGCCGGACACTTTCGGCAATCCTCAGAATGCCTTCTGGTTCGGCGCGGTGGTGACCGTTGTTCTCACTGGTGTCTATACGGTGACTGGCGGCATGCGTGTCGTTCTGTACACCGATGCAGTCCAGGCGTTCATTTTGATTCTCGGGTCGATAGCATTGACTTACTTCGGACTGCAGGCGCTCGGCGGCTGGTCGGAGCTGCGTGCCTTTGCGAACGAGCATGTCGTCGACTATGCGCTGTGGCGACCGCTGTCCGACCCCGAATTTCCCTGGCTCGGTATGTTGATCGCTTCGCCGATCGTCGGTATCTGGTACTGGTGCACCGATCAGTACATCGTGCAGCGTACGCTCGCGGCAAAAGATCTCAGGTCGGCACGCCGCGGCGCACTGTGGGGCGCGTTCCTCAAGATCTGGCCGGTGTTGATCTTTCTCGTGCCGGGTCTGATCGGCGCCGCCCTTAACGCCCGCGGTGCACTGGCGATTCCGATGGGTGCCGACGGCACGCCGTCGGCCGATCGGGTTTTTCCGGTGATGGTGACTTCGCTGCTGCCGGCCGGCCTGCGCGGTCTCGTCGTCGCAGCGCTGATGGCCGCACTCATGAGTTCGCTGTCGTCGCTGTTCAACTCGACGGCTGCACTGTTCACGGTCGATATATACGAAAAGCTCAGACCTGGTGTCAGCGAAGAAAGAGTCGTCGCAGTCGGTCGGCTGGCGACAGTGGTCGTTGTCGTGCTCGGCCTGATCTGGATCCCGGTCATGCCCCTGATTTCCGAGGGCGGTCTCTATCAATACCTGCAGAATGTGCAGAGCTATCTCGCCCCGCCCATCACGGCGGTGTTTTTGCTGGGTCTGTTCAGCGCGCGGATCAATATGCGCGGTGCGGTCTGGGGTCTTGGGCTCGGATTCGTGCTGGGTATGGGCAAGCTCGTGCTGCAGGCATTTTTCGGTGCCGGCAAGCTCGAGTCCCCGACGATTCTTGCGGCGATCGGTGATTTCAACTTCCTTTATTTCTCAGGGGTTCTGTTTGCGATCTGCGCGATCACGATCATGCTCGTTTCGCGGAACGGGCCCGTGCCCGAACAGGATCGGATCCGGGGGCTTACGTTCGCGTCGATCGACAGGGAAGCGGTGCGCAGGAGCTGGAATGCCACCGACGTGGTGGTGACCGCAGTCATCCTGACGCTCGTCGCCGGCCTTTATCTGTACTTTTCCTTCTGGATCGGCTGACGGATCTGCGTTCGCGGCGATAACGCCGGCCGGAGCACAGCCGCGTCGTCACAGCGCGACTCAACCGGCATAGGCGAAGCAGGGCGCACCGCATACGCCGGGGTCGACCTCGAAGAGGTTGCCCGCCAGAGGCTCGTTGTCACGCCCGATGGCCGCCGTCGTGACGAACATCCGATCGAGATCCGCTCCGGCGAAGCAACAACTGGTGACCTGTGAAACCGGCAGAGCAAGCGCGCGATCCAGCCGACCATCGGGGAGAAAGCGGCTTACACGGCCGCCGCCCCAGTGCGCGACCCAGATACCGCCATCGCGATCGCTCGCCATGCCGTCCGGCGAACCCCATCCCGGCGGGAAGTCGACGAAGATCCCGCGCCCTGCAAGACTGCCGTCGGCGCCGAGTTCGAATCGGTAGATCACCCCCCGCGCCGTGTCGGCGTGATAAAGGTGGGTATGGTCCGGACTGAACGTCGGGCCATTGCTGACGATGTAGCCGGTGTCGTGACAGGAGAAGCGGCCATCGGGATCGAGGCGATAGAGCGATCCCGAAGCCGCCAGCTCGCGCTCGTCCATCGTGCCTGCCCAGATGCGGCCGTTCGGATCGACGGCCGCATCGTTCATTCGGTTGTGCGGCAGGTCCGGCTCTGGTGTCGCGATCGGCTCGATGCCGAAAGGCGCGAGCTGCAGTCTCGCGACACCGGTTCTGAACCCGGCCATAAATCCTCGCCCGTTATGCCGCTCGAGGATCCAGCAAAGCATGTCCGGCATCTCCCAGCAGGTATGCCGAAATCCGTCCAGGGTGAGTCTGTGCAGCTTATAGCCTTTGATGTCGGTCCAGTAGACGGCGTTCTCGCGCGCGACCCACAGCGGTCCCTCGCCGAGTATCGCGCGGGATTCCCAGACCGATCGGGCTGCGCCTTCGGCTGGTTGCCCGATGCCTGCGGCAGGCTCATCGCGAGTAATCATTCCGTCATGCAGCCCCACTTTAGTCGACTTTGTGGCGATAATAGATCCGGCGCACGCGGACTG
>JASFSB010000369.1:0-3465 GCA_050114615.1 Gammaproteobacteria bacterium | reverse complement strand
ATGGAGGTCATGCCGCGACTCGAAAAGCGCACGCACTACCTCGCAACTTTCGCAAACATCGCGACGCTGCTCGGACTTCTCGGAACCATTATTGGTCTGATCAATGCATTCACGGCAGTATCGAATGCCAATCCTGCTGAAAAAGCCGATTTGCTGTCGGCGAGTATTTCGGTTGCCATGAACACGACTGCTTTCGGCCTCATGGTCGCGATTCCGCTGCTGCTCGTGCACACACTGCTCCAGACGAAGACGACCGAAATCGTCGACAGTCTGGAGATGGCGTCAGTCAAGTTTCTGAACTCGATTACCGAAAAACCGGCTGCTGAACAAGCTGCCAGGTAAAGGAAGATACGCAGATGCTGGTGCACCGCGGACGCCGCGAACGCCATAAAGAGCAGGCAGAGCTCAATATTACGGCGTTCATGAATCTCATGGTGATTCTCGTGCCGTTTCTCCTGATCACGGCCGTGTTTTCACGGCTGGCCGTTCTGGAGCTGAACCTGCCATCGAGCGAGTCGACACTCGCCGAGGAGCAGGAACCGGAGTTTCAGCTCGAAATTACCGTTCGCGATTCGGTGATCGAGGTCGGCGACCGAAACGTCGGCACCCTGAGCCGAATCGACAATACGCCGGACGGATACGATTTCGAACAGCTGTCGGGATATCTGCAGCGTGTCAAAAAGCAGTTCCCCGACAAGGCGAACGCCACGATCCTGCTGGAGCAGGATATCGAGTACGACGTGTTGGTGCAGGTGATGGATACGGTGCGCGTGTTCGAGCGTGTGGATGAGACGGACAAGCTCGCGGCTCGTTATGAGCTGTTCCCCGAAATTTCCATTGGCGATGCGCCAGTGCTGAACTGATGTGCTGAACTGACAGGACACACGATGAAGTTTGCAAGTCGCGCCGCCCGTATGGATCGCCACCACAAGCGCCACAAGCGCGGAGTGGGCCTGAATCTCGTCTCGCTGATGGACATATTTACGATCCTCGTGTTCTTTTTGCTCGTCAATTCGAGCGATGTCGAGGTGCTGCCGAACGCCAGGGATGTTCAGCTTCCCGAGTCGATTGCCGAAACGAAGGCGCGCGAGACTGTTGTCGTGCTGGTGACGGATGAGCAATTACTCGTGCAGGGCGAAATCGTGGCGAGCGTTGCGGAGATCATGGCGAGCGATGATCTGGTGATCCCGAGTCTGCAGCGCGCACTGGAGAATCAATCTGAGCGTGTACTGCGTGCCGCTGATGCTGCCAGCGACGAGACGCGCGAAGTGACCATCATGGGTGACAAGGAGATTCCGTACCGTCTGCTCAAACGAGTCATGGCAACATGCACCGAAGCGAACTACACGCAGCTGTCTCTGGCAGTCATGCAAAAGACTTCCGAGGCGCAGCTTGAAGCTTTCGCCGCGAGCGGCGCATAAGGGCAGCACGATGGCGACGAAGGTCATTCCGATTCACCGTGTCTACGAATTGCCGTGGACAGCCGGTGACGAGCAGGAGGACAAGTTCCGCAGGCTGCTCAAGCGCGTGGCGGCAACGGTGCTCGCCCTCGCACTGCTGCTTTCGTTTCTGCCTGTGCCGCAAATCGATCGCTCAGAGGTTCAGGAGATTCCGCCGCGGCTCGCCCGCCTCGTGCTCGAACGCGAGGCGCCGCCGCCACCGCCGCCGCCGGTCGTCGAGCCCGAGCCTGAGCCCGAGCCGGAACCCGTCGTCGAGCCCGAGACCGAGGTCTTGGCGGAAGCACCGCCGGAGCCTGAGCCGGTCGTCGAGCCCGAGCCGGTTCCCGAGCCTGTCGCAGAGCCGCCGCCGGTCGACGAAACGGCCGTCGCTCGCGAACGCGCCAGCGTAGCCGGACTGCTGCCGTTCGCCGCTGAATTACAGGCGCTGCGCGAAAACGATGCGACATCGAGCCTGGATCAGGCCGAAATCGGTGCTGTCGGCGCCGAGCAGGTCGCAACGCCGGAGCGATCTCTGATCACCTCGAGCGCGGGCACGCGCAGCGGCGGCATCAATACGGCAGGACTCAGCCGCAATACCGGCGGTGCCGGGCTGCAGGCGCGCAACACGACGCAGGTGGAAAGTCCGGTCGAAGGCTTCGGCGTTGCCGGCGGCGCGGTGCAACGCACCGGCGAAAGCAATCGGGGTTCGCGGAGCCGCGAAGAAATCGAACGCGTGTTTGACCGGAACAAAGGAGCCATTTACGCGCTCTACAATCGCGCATTGCGCCAGAATCCGGCGCTCGAAGGCAAAGTCGTCCTGCGGCTGACGATCGCTCCCAATGGCAGCGTCACAGCCTGTGAGGTCGTATCGTCCGAGCTCGGCGATTCCGATCTCGAACAAAAGCTCGTTCAAAGAGTCCTGTTATTCCAGTTCGAAGCGCGAGACGTCGAGGCCATCACCACGACCAAGCCGATCGATTTCTTCCCTGCCTAGCGACGGACGCATGCATCGGGGCGGGAATCCGGCGGCGGAGGATGTTCGGGACTCGCCACTGTATCGTCGCTCCGACATAATGCCCGCATGAATGAGTCGCCGATTTCTGTTCCTGAGCTGGAGGAGTTCGCACTCGAGCTGGCGCGGCTGGCGGGCTCCATAGCACTCGCGAATTTCCGCCGTAACGTCGACATCAAAAACAAGGATGCCGCCGGTTTCGATCCGGTAACGAGCGCAGATCATGCGATCGAGCAGATTCTCCGAACGACGATTCTGGAACGCTACCCGGACCATGGCATTGTCGGCGAAGAGCAGGGCCGAACCGAGAGCCTGTCGCCGTATACCTGGTATGTCGATCCGATCGACGGTACACGCGCCTTCATGATGGGTTCTCCACTGTGGGGCACGCTGGTTGGACTGACCGTCGATTCGCAGCCGCGCTTCGGGTTAATGGTTCAGCCGGTGCTGGAAGAAGTCTTTCTGGGTACGCCGGCTTCGAGCTGGCTCATCAAGCCGACACAGCGCAGGCGCCTGGCGGCGCGCGCGTGCACTGCGCTTGCCGATGCTGCGCTCGCGAGCACGCATCCGGACCTGTTCGACGAGAACTCGGCCGCAGCCTTCGATCATCTTGCCCGGCGCTGCCTGCTGAATCGCTGGGGAGGTGATTGCTACAACTATGCGATGCTCGCGGCCGGATACGTGGATCTCGTCGTCGAGGATCAGCTCAAGCCGTTCGACATCGTGCCATTGATTCCGATTCTGCAGGGTTCGGGATGCGTGGTTACCGACTGGACGGGCGCGCCGGCGCTCGGCGGCGGAAAAGTGCTCGCAGCGGCAACGCCCGAGCTGCACGCGGCGGCGCTGCAGGTGCTTTCCGGCGGCTGACGGGCCTCTGGTCCTTTTTTTGTCGCGTGAGTCTGATCGTCGCGTAAGTGTGTTGGTCGCTTGCATTCATCGCGAACTCTTGCTGGTCAGTAGTTCGTCAGTAGCGTGAGTCCGCCACAGGCTCAGGCTCGCCAGTCGCGAAGTCTG
>JASFSB010000368.1:0-3466 GCA_050114615.1 Gammaproteobacteria bacterium | reverse complement strand
TCCCCGGACGGTCGATGGTGGGTCCTGAGCGACCGCACGGAAGCGCCTTCCGGCGCCGGTTACGCGCTCGAGAATCGGGTCGTGACCTCGCGTTGCCTGCCTGATTTATTCGCGAATCAGAACGTCCGCCGCCATGCGAGCTTTTTCAGCGCGTTCAACGAGCACTTTCTGGCATCGGCACGCACGGACCAGCCATTCGCGGTATTTCTGACCCGGGGTCCGTCGAAGCAGACGTATTTCGAGCACGCCTACCTGGCTCGCTACCTCGGCCTGGACATCGTCGAAGGCTCCGATCTGACCGTGCGCGACGAACGGCTGTTCCTGAAATCCGTCGCGGGACTCAGGCCCGTCGATCTGGTGCTGCGAACGGTTCGCTCGGAGATGTGCGACCCGCTGGAGCTGCGAACCGACTCGATGTTTGGCGTACCCGGTCTGCTGAAGGCCGCTCGCGCAGGATCTGTAACCATCGCGAACGCGCTCGGCAGCGGACTCGTCGAGAGCGACGCGTTTCTGAGCTTTCTGCCGTCGCTGAGCCGCTTTCTGCTCGACGAGGAACTGGCAATGCCGAGCGTGGCGACCTGGTGGTGCGGCCAGGAGGCAGAGCGCCGGTACGTCGCAGACAACCTCGACAAGCTGATCGTGCGGCAGATTTCGACAACGCGCAGCCTGCTGTCCGGCGGACGCGCCGGACGCGTTGGGCAACATATGAGCGAATCGGACCGGAGCCGACTGCTCGGAACGATCCGGCAAAGCGGCCACGATTTCGTCGGTCAGGAAATACTGCCGCTGTCGACGGCGCCCGCCTGGTCGAAGGACAACACCGTTCAGCCGGCGCCTGTGTTGCTGCGTATCTACGTCGCCGCGACGGCCAATGGATATCAATTGCTGCCTGGCGGTCTCACGCGCGGCTCGTCTCACTTCAACACGCAGGCCACCTGGCTGTCGCGGGGAGAATTCAGCAAGGACACCTGGGTATTGTCCGACGAGCCGGTGGAAACCTTCAGCATTCTGGCCCAGGCCGACCAAAATCTCAGACGCGCCGTGCGTGAACTGCCGTCGCGCGCCGCTGACAACCTGTTCTGGCTCGGGCGCTACGCGGAACGCGCCGAGGCCGCCGTTCGATTGCTGCGCAGTCTCGTCATTCGTCTGCATGGCGAAACCGGCGGCACCCGCAACATCGTCTCCCAGGAACGGCTGGTTGCCCTGCTCGTGCTGCAGAAGCACCTATCCGCACGCCGCGCGAGACACGCGCTGCACAAAGGGCGCGATGCGGTGGAGCGAGAGCTGTGGACGGTGTTGTTCGATCCGGATTCAAAAGACGGGCTCGCGACGGTCCTTGGCAAAGTGCGACGCACCGCAGACATCGTCAGAGAGCGACTGTCGTTCGATGCCTTTCGAATCCTCACGGACACGACGAACGTCCCGGAGTTGCTCAGCAATGCGCCGAATCAGACCACCGACGACGCGCTGCGGCTGCTGAACCGCCTGATACAGTACCTGGCGGCATTCAGTGGCATGGTCATGGAAAACATGACGCGTAGCTACGGCTGGCGTTTTCTCGACATGGGCAGGCGTATCGAGCGTGTTCGCTCGATGTCTCAGCTCATGCAGCAGCTCGCCACGCGCGGCGACCCCGCTGACGATGGCGGGCTCGATCTGCTGCTCGAGCTCGCAGACAGTACGATGACTTATCGGGCCCGCTATCATTCAGCACCTGCTCTGCCGCGCGTGCTCGATCTGCTGCTCGCCGACGAGACCAATCCGCGATCTGCGCTGTTTCAGGTGATATCGATTGCACGACATCTTCGTGTGCTGCCGGGCAGCACCGACGGTTTGCCGGGCGCACATCAGCAGATCGTTACGCGCATCGCAAGTGACTTTCGCCTTGCCGACGTATTCCAGCTCAGTTCATCGATGAGTCGCGCAGGCTCGCGAGCACGACTCGCTCGATTGTTGCGGCACGTCGAGACGGGCGTAGAAACGCTGTCCGATGAAATCTCGCAAAAGTATTTCAGTCATTCCGCTGCCAACCGCGTAGTCGGCGTCAGGCGCAGAGGCACAGTCTGATGCAATTCAACATTCGTCATCGAACGACGTTTGAGTATGAGCAGCTGGTGTCTGTCGCACAGCACATCATGCACCTGATGCCGCGGGACTACGAAATGCAGCAGCGCGTTGCGTTCGCCATTCATCTGGACCCCGAACCGTCCCTGCAATCGCTGAGTCAGGATTACTTCGGCAACTGGGTTCACTATATGTCGCTCTACGAGCCGCATGAGCATCTGATCGTCGAGTCCCGGGCGCGCGTCGACGTACTCGATCAGCAGCCGGGCCTCGACGCCGGCGCCGGCCGACCATGGGAAGACGTAGCATCCGATCTTGCCCGGTCCGCCGCAGGCGCGCTCGATGCGTCACGGTTTGCGTTCGCATCTCCGTATATCGTCACCACGCCGGAGATTCGCGAGTATGCGCTGGCGTCGTTCACGCCCAATCGCCCGATTTTCGAAGCGACGGTGGACCTGACGAACCGGATCTTTACTGAATTCGAATATCAGGGCGGCGTCTCTGACGTGTCCACGCCTGTCACCGAAGTCCTCGCAATGAAAAAAGGCGTCTGCCAGGACTTTGCACACCTCGAGATCGCCTGCCTGCGCAGTCTCGGGCTCGCGGCACGCTACGTGAGTGGATACATTCTGACCCACCCGCCGGAAGGTCAGGAAAAGCTTGTCGGCGCCGATGCTTCTCATGCGTGGCTGTCGATGTGGGCCGGCGACGGGCTGTGGATCGATTTCGACCCGACCAACAACGTCGTGCCCCGGGGAGAGCACATCACGATCGGCTGGGGCCGTGACTATGGCGACGTCAGTCCGATCAACGGCTGTATCGTCGGTGGCGGCGCACACGAAGTCACCGTGGGTGTCGACGTCACGCTGGTATCGTAAACTCGGACCGCGACGCTCCGGACTGCGGATGATTCAAGCCGCGTAGCGGGCCAGAAAAAACGTGTCGGCGATCTGATCGCTGAGCGCGTTCAGTTTCACCTGAATCTCGTCGGCAAACTCGTGAAGGCCGCGAGTGATGACTTCATCGGGTGTCAGGGCTGCGAGGCGTTCGAGCTCGCCGAGCACGTCGCGCGGAAAGTCGACGTGTGCGAGCTCCGGATGGGCCAGCATCGGCTCGAGCGTCCCGCGAATCTGTCGGACGCAATGCGGGATGGATCGCGGAAACCTTGGATCCAGCAGAATGAATCCGGCAACGGTCTTCGGAGTCATCTCGTGCGGATAGACCCGCCGATAACCATGATAGGCAGAGGCCGAGCGCAACAATGCGTTCCATTGCGCAATGTCGGTCGGTGTACCGACACTTTGCCAGCTCGGCAGCAACGCATGATATTTCATGTCAACGAGGCGAGTGACCTGGTCACAAAGCTCTAAAAAAGTGCCGAGGCGATAGAAGGACCAGACCT
>JASFSB010000367.1:0-3466 GCA_050114615.1 Gammaproteobacteria bacterium | reverse complement strand
CAATCGGTTTGCACATCGCCGACGTCGAGAAGCTCCTGCGTGTGATTCGGCGACTTGTGGATGCAGGAAACTCGGTGATCGTCATCGAGCACAACCTCGACGTACTCGCCGAAGCAGACTGGCTGATCGACCTGGGTCCCGAAGGCGGCGACGGGGGTGGCCGGGTTGTCGCTGCGGGTCCGCCGGAGAAGCTCGTAACGCGCAGGAAGCTGACCGCCACGACCGCAGCGCTGCGTGAGTTTCTCGCCGTGTCATCGAATCGCCTGCCACAGTAATCGAATCGCAAGCAGGCTCAGAACGATTTTGAACACGGTCTGAAAATGCTGTGCCGGGAAGCGTCTGAGCAGTCGCAGTCCGCACCAGGTCCCGATCGCGCCGCTGATGACCATCGCGATCATCAGCCAGATCCATGGTCGCAGGTCGAAGCCGGCTGCCTGGAAAACAACCGCCTTGAAGGTGTGCTGGACCGACATTGCAGCGCCGAATGTCGCTACGGTCGCAAACTTTTCCGTATGCCTTTGCGTGATGAACGCCGCCACCAGCGGCCCGGTCGCGCCGGCGAACATCGTCAGGAACGTCGTGACGAGGCCGGTCGTTGCGGCACCGAATCGGCCAAGCGCCAGTGACGGCAGCCGCGGTCCCCAGCAAAGGAACAGCGTGAACGCGGCGATGATCAGATAGATCGCCCGCGGCGTCAGCGTCACGAGGACGAGGCTCGCCAGCGCCGCACCGAACACGCTGCCGATAAAGAACAATCCGATGATGCTCCAGTCGATATGCCGCCAGCTCATCGCGGCGCGACCGGAATTCGAGCCCAGCTGCACGATGCCGTGTACCGGGATGATGACCTGCGGCGGCAGCACCTGAGCCAGGATGGCGAGCATCATCACTCCGCCGCCGGCGCCAAGGCTGGCAGTGATAAAGGACGTGAGCGCCGCAAGGAAGATCAGCGCAATGCCTGAGGGGGATGTCGGATCCACTTAGTGTGTCATCGCGTACATCACGACGTTGACGCCGATACGAAGCGACAGATTCGCTTCTTCGGTTGGATAGCGAATGTCGTCGGCCCACTGCCAGCCGTCCATGACGTCATTGTTGTGTGCGATCAGGATGATGAGCCGGCCGTCGTCGTCTTCTACGCCGCGCCAGTGTGGCGTTGCGCCGTCGCTCATCCAGCCCGGCCCGCCGCGCATGAGCGAATTGGCGTTCGGAATCTGCACGGATGTCGGCTGAGGGACGTCGAACACGATGTGAAAGATCGGATGATCGTCCGGTACGTCGATGATGGGCCGGTTCGGGAACACCCTGCGTAAATTCTGAGCAAAGCCCACCCAGTTGCGTGTGCCGAAAAAGCTGTCGGCGAACAGAAACCCGCCGCGCAACAGATAAGCGCGCAGATTCGCGGCCATTTCCTCGGTTAGCTCCCAGTGCGACGCCAGGCCGACCACCATGAACGGCCAGTAATCGACGTCATCGCCATCCTCCAGGTTGATCGGCTGTTCAACAGCACGGACGTTGGTGCGCGTAAAGCGGCGAATCATCTGGACGAGTGTGCGGTCGCCGCGTGGATAGTCGTCCGTCCAGCTCGCATAGCCCTGTCGCCAGTCGCCGAAGCCGAATCCTGCACCAGGATACATCAGGCGCCCGATCACCAGTTCTCCGGGCACCTGATAATCAGGCGGCAGCGGCGCATCGGCGGCAGCACCTTCAAAGCTCGGGTACTCGCGGAATTCGCGCTGCGCGCGCGCACCGTTGCACAGCAACAATGACGCGGCAACGATGGCGATTGATCCGGCTGATGCGAGTCTTTGTGTTCTCGGTTGCCGCGACGACACTGATATGGCCTGAAAGCTCCGCAAGGTCTATGCCGCCATTATCGCACTGATGCACAATGTCATTTGCGGCAACCAAGGAGGCCTCCACCCATGAAGCGCTCGATTTTGCTCGTATTCGTCCTGATTCTCGCCTGCCTGCCCGCGGCGGCACAGGAGCGCTGGATCGGAACATGGGGCGCATCGCCGCTGCCGCCGACGCCCGGTGGTGGCCCGTTTCCGCAGACGCCCGGATTCGAGAACCAGACGATTCGACAGATCGTGCGTTTGTCCGCCGGCGGTGATCGATTGCGTCTGCGCCTGAGTAACGAATACGGGGCTCAGCCGCTGGAAATCGGGGCGGCCAGCGTCGCGATCGCGCGCCCTGACGGGAGCATCCGCATGCGCACGCAGCAGAAAGTCACCTTCGGCGGACAGGCCTCGGCGGTGATTCCCGCGGGCGCTCCACTGCTGAGCGACCCGGTCGACCTGGCAGTCGACGAACTCGAGATTGTGTCGGTCAGCCTCTATCTTCCCGGCATGACCGGCGCCTGCACCTGCCACCAGACCGGCATGCAGATGGCCGAGGTGTCTGCGCCGGGTGATTTCACTGACGGCACGTTCGAACCCGCCGATACGATTCAGGCGCGTGCTTTTCTCTCGGGCATCGAGGTCCGAACGGACGAGGCGGCCGGGGTGGTCGTGACGTTTGGCGACTCGATTACCGATGGCGTCGGATCGACGGTCGGTGCAAACAATCGCTGGCCGGATGTGTTCGCCGAACGCCTGGCGGGGCGCAGCGGGCCGTCATTTGGTGTCGTCAATCAGGGCATCAGCGGTAATCGCGTTTTGAGCGACGGCGCGGGGGAAAGCGCCATCGCACGCTTCGACCGTGACGTGTTGTCTGTCCCAGGCGTGACGCATGTCATCGTGTTCGAAGGGATCAACGATGTCGGCGTGGCATTCGGGTCTTTCGGCGAGGAGTTAGCGGGGCTCGAGGATCTGATGCCGCGCGGGCCGGAGGTGACCGAGCAGTCCCTGATCGCCGGCTATCGCCAGCTCATCGCACGTGCCCATTCGAAAGGACTGAAGATCTATGGCGCGACGATAGCGCCTTATGAGGGCGCCGCGTACTACGCCGATGAAGGCGAGCGCGTCCGACTGGCCGTCAACGCCTGGATGCGTACGAGTGGCGAATTCGATGCCGTGATCGATTTCGACGCCGTGTTGCGCGATCCCGAGCAGCCATCGATGATCGCCGAGGGTCTGCACAGCGGAGATTTTCTGCACGGCAGCGACGCGGGCTACGAAGCGATGGCAGCGTCGATCGATCTCGCGCTGTTTCGATAGGCGCCGGCGATGGCGGAAACATTCGAGATCGTCGTGAACGAGACCGTGCACTCGGTGGAGGTCGAGCCGGATACGCCACTGCTTTATGTGCTGATGAACGAGCTGCGGCTGAAAGGGCCGCGCTTCGGTTGCGGTCTCGCGCAGTGCGGGTCGTGCTCGGTACTGCTCGAGGGCAGGGAAGTGCGCGCCTGTGTCACACCGGTCAGCGCCGTCGGCGCGCGGGCGGTCACGACGCTGGAAGGTCTGGCCGGACTGTACGCGCGGCAGCAGGATCTCGATGACGTGCCGGCGCTGCATCCCATACA
>JASFSB010000366.1:0-3468 GCA_050114615.1 Gammaproteobacteria bacterium | reverse complement strand
GGCGGACCGCAGACCGTCCGTTGCGGCGATTGCCGGCGCCGATTCCCTGCCAGGGGAGGACAAATTCACGACGCTGGCGCCGCAGCAACGCAGCGCGATCATGTCCCCGCAACACGCGACGCGACCACACCCATTTTCCCTTGCGCCGGATGTGACTGCGGCAGGCAGTGAAATCCGGCCGGACAGTACGTTGCCCGGTCGCAGCGAAGCCCCGGCCGCTCGCCCTGAAACCCTGGCCGGTCGCACCGAAGCTCGGCTTCACTCAGTCATTCAGATACCGAACTCGGCACCGGAGGCTCAGTCCGAACCACCCGGTCAGGACTTCACGCATCACACGCAGGGCATGCGCACGTCCGTTCGCAGTGGGAACGAAACTTCGACGCCGGCGTTTGCGTGGCGTGCAGCCGAGCCGGCGCCTGCACACGGCCGTGAGGAGATTTCGCGCGCGTCGTTCGACAGAGCCTTGCGCAGGGCAGATATCAGGAATTTGCGCTCCGTCGAGCACCACGTGCAGCGCGCGGACGCAAAACCGGCGGTCAATTCGGCGTATGCCGGTATCGATTTCGCGGCAGCGCGACCAGCTGCGTCGGGACTGACCGGGACGTCGGCTTCTCCGGGCCCGGACCTCACGGGCCTTCAGACGGCGGTAACGGATCAACTCGGCGCGAGGCTCGTGTCGATGGCCACTGCCGGCAAGTCGGTCGCGAAACTGCAGCTGAAACCCGCCGAACTCGGCGCGCTCGAGATTCGGATTTCAATGCAGGATGACGGCGCCGTCGTCTCGATTCATGCACAGCAGCCGCATGCACGCGAAGCGATCGAAGCGGGACTGCCCCGACTTCGCGAAATGTTCGCGACGACGGGTACCGGACTGGTTGAAGTGGACGTCTCCGGGGACAGCGGCAGCGGTGCCGACGCCCGCACCGGCCCTGCCGATGTTCCGGGCTATACGCAGGAGACAGTGACGGCGACAGTCAGCGACGAATCCCAGGCGCATACCGCAGCCTCTCGACCGCGCACGGATCGTTTGCTCGACCTCTGGGTCTGAATTGTCAAACATTTGACGCGCGCCGGCGCTCTGGCCGCCAATCGGCTGACACTCTCTTAGGGCATCTCCATAAGTAACTGAAATATCGATAAAACACTGTAATCGTCCGGGTCGGCACGCATCTTGCTAAGAATCGTTCAGGTCCACAAGGGATTCAGAACGATGGCAGAGGAAGACAACGCAACCGAGAGCGAAGCTGAAGCCAGATCCGGAGGCGGCATCATCCGGTTTGCCGTGCTCGGCCTGGTTGGCATCGTCTTGGTCATTGGCCTGCAACTCGGCACGATGATCATGGTGAAGTCGATGATGCCGGACCTGATGTATCCGGACTGGATGATGGCAATGGCACCGGAGCCGGCGCCAGAGGAGGAGGAGATCGTGCCCGATGCACCTCCGATTTACACCAAAATGAATCCGCCGGTCGTTGTCAGCTATCAGAGCGGCGATTCGGTTCGCTTCCTTCAGGTGACGCTCGAGGCGATGGCGCGCAGCGAAGAGAGCATTGATGCTTTTCAGCTCCATTCACCGCATATCCGTAACAATCTGCTGCTGATGTTCGCGAAGGAATCGCTCGAGAAGCTCTCGACGATCGAAGGAAAGGAATCGATACGGCGGGATTCGCTTCAGGAAGTCAACGAGATTCTTCAGGCCGAGTCTCCCGGCACGAAGATCGAAGATCTGTATTTCACGGCGTTCGTGGTGCAGTAGCGATGAACGAAGAAGTTCTGACGGATGAGGAATCTGATGCGCTTCTGGAGCAGTCTGCCGAGCGTGCGCGTTCTCCTCAATCGGGTGTCCACGATGTCGGCGAAGAATTCTGGGAACAGGTTACGCCGGGCCGGATTCCCACGCTGGAAACGATCAATGCAGGTATCGCGGATGCGCTCACTGAATTGTGGCAGACCATGTTCCGACGAAAGATTCTGGTTAGTGCACAGCTTCCGTTGCAGACCAACGGCAGACGTCTGGTCGAGTCAATCGAGTTCGAGGACGGTGTGAAGAGCTTCGACGTACAAACTCGCAACGAGCAGTGCCTGCTCGTCGTTCAGCCGGAAACGATCTCCTCGATGGTTGATCTGTGTTTCGGCGGTACCGGCCGATCGCGTTCCGGTCAGCGGCCAGCCGCACTGACGGAAATGGAAAAACGCCTGTATGCGCGCTTCTGCGATGGTATTCGTGAACGCCTGAATGAGCAATGGCGCATTGGCGGTGACGTGACGTTTCAGGAATCTGCGCAGCCATTCGACAGTTCGATGCATTCGCTTTGCGAGCCAGGTGCGCGTTCAGTTTCGAGTCGATTCGTATTCGACATCGATCAGAACGAACACAGCATCGAATTTTTCTGGTCTCAGGGAACGATCGACGGCCTGATTCGCGGGGCCCCGAAAGCGTTGCCCGCCGCGGCTCAGGGTGACGATAAATACTGGTCAAAGCGCATCGGTGAGGAATTGAAGGGCGCAAAAATCGAGCTGCGTGCAGTGATTGGCGGCATCGGAATACGTCTGCACGAAATTTCCAACGCCAGGACCGGCGACATCATCATGACGGAACCACTCAACAAGGTGTGCCTGTTATCAGGCAGCCAGCCCGTGTTTGAAGGAACACTTGGCTCACACGAAGGATTCAACGCAGTGAAGATCAGTCAGCCTTACGTTCAAAAACGTTCCGGAGACGCCTGATGGACGAGTCGAAGCCAGTTGCTGAACAAGGCGGGGATGCCGCGGTCGATGAAAGCACGGGACGTGCTGCAGGGCCCGCTCAGGCCGAAGCCATTCAGTCACCGCAGTATGAAGAACTCAGTGCAGCCGCTGCCGGCAGTGCCCGCTCGCATCCCAGTCTGGATATCGTGCTCGATGTACCGGTTACCGTCTCCCTCGAGGTTGGCAAGGCGACGATGAGTGTTGGTGAGCTGATCAGACTCGGAGAGGGTGCCATCGTGGAACTCGACCGGGCTGTCGGTGAGCCGCTCGACGTCATGGTCAACGGTGCGCTTGTTGCGCACGGCGAAATCGTTCTCGTAAACGAGAAGTTTGGTATTCGACTGACATCTGTGGTCTCGAACGACCATTCTCAGCAGCGGGAGGCCGGGTAGCGTGAGCGCTCTTAAAAGAATCGCTGAATGGTCATGTCTCATGCTATGCGCGTCGGCTGCAGCGTCCGCGCAGGAGTCCGCACCCGGTAATGCGGTTGCTGAGCAGCTCGCGCAGTCGAGCCTGCGTATGGTCGGCAGCTTGCTGGCGGTGCTGGCTTTGGTCGCTCTGTGTGCCTGGGTGTTGCGACGCTGGCGTGATCAAAAAAGTGTCGAGAGCGGGTCCATCGAGATAGTCAGTGCAATGAGCCTGGGATCGAAAGACCGGGTAGTGCTGCTCCGCGTGGCGAACGAGCATATTCTCGTTGGGGTCAGTCCGACTGGCATGCGC
>JASFSB010000365.1:0-3470 GCA_050114615.1 Gammaproteobacteria bacterium | reverse complement strand
ACA
This sequence comes from Gammaproteobacteria bacterium, assembly GCA_050114615.1. GTDB lineage: Bacteria > Pseudomonadota > Gammaproteobacteria > Steroidobacterales > Rariloculaceae > JAHEEO01. The sequence goes on along the minus strand of JASFSB010000365.1, from coordinate 3,467 downwards.
TCGAAACTCGGCGCGGCGCGGCGCGAAGCCCTGATGGACCCGCTGACGCGCGTATGGAACCGGCGCGGCGGGAACCTGGCGCTGAAAACTGCTTTTGAAAAGGCGGACAAGGTCAATCAACCAGTGACGGTTTGCCTGATAGACGTGGACAAGTTCAAGACAATCAACGATACGTACGGTCACGACATTGGTGACATCGTACTGCGAAAGATCGCCGAAGTTCTCAATTCGAAGCTTCGTGAAAACGATGTCGTCAGCCGCCTTGGCGGCGACGAATTTCTCCTCGTACTACATGGTGCCGACGCTGAAATCGCGTCCACGGCGATGGAGAGAGTGCGCGCAGCGCTGGCGGAGGAACCGCTGCGCACTCGGCACGGCGAGGTGTGGCTCACCGTTTCCGCCGGATATGCGGTGCGCGAGCCGCGCTCGGCCAAATCGGCAGCAGAGATCATTCTGCTGGCTGATCAGGCGCTGATCGCCTCGAAGGCTGAAGGACGCAATCGTGTGCAGGCAGCCGTCGGGGCTTAGAATCCGATCTCCGCGGCACCACCCATATAACTGCGCAGCGCCGCCGGAATCGTGATTCGTCCGTCTGCCTGCTGATAGTTCTCCAGTACGGCGATCAGGGTCCGGCCGACGGCCAGACCGGAACCATTGAGGGTATGCACGGGCTCGGGCTTCCCGGTATCCGGATTGCGCCAGCGCGCCGCCATTCGGCGCGCCTGAAACGCCTCGCAGTTGCTGCACGAGGAGATCTCACGATACGCCGCCTGACCGGGTAACCAGACCTCGATATCGTAGGTTCTGGCTGCGCTGAACCCGGTATCGCCCGCACACAGAGTCACGACCCGATACGGCAGTTCGAGGCGCTGCAGAATGCTTTCGGCATGTCCTCGGAGACGCTCCAGGGCAGCATTGGAGTCCTGTGGCGTCGTGATGTGAACCAGCTCGACTTTCTCGAACTGATGCTGGCGGATCAGTCCGCGCGTATCCCGCCCGTAGGAACCGGCCTCGGATCGAAAGCACGGCGTGTGGGCTACTCGTTGTATGGGCAACTCGTCTGCCTCGAGAATCGACTCGCGCACCAGATTCGTGACCGGCACCTCCGCCGTTGGAATCAGATAGAGTTCGCGTTCGCCGCGCAACGCGAACAGGTCTTCTGCGAATTTCGGCAGTTGTCCGGTTCCGAACAACGCTGCGGGTGAGACGAGATAAGGAACGTAGGTTTCCGTATACCCATGTTCGCGCGTATGAACATCCAGCATGAAATGGATCAAGGCGCGATGTAAGTGCGCGAGCGCCCCCTGGAGGACGGCGAATCGGCTGCCGGAAAGCCGGGCCGCCACGTCCAGGTCGAGGACGCCCCCACGTTCGCCGAGCGCGACGTGATCACGAACAGCAAAATCGAAACTCCGCGGCGTGCCCCACTTCAGGACTTCGGCATTCGAATTCTCGTCAGCGCCGTCGGGCACATCATCCTGCAGGAGGTTTGGTATTTCGGCCAGTAACTCTTCGAGGCGCGTGTCGATTTCCTGCATTTGCAACTCAGCGGCCGCAAGTCTCGACCCGAGCGATGCGACTTCCTGCAGGAGGGGCTCGATGTCTTCACCCGATGCTTTGGCTTTGCCGATGTGTTTCGAGCGTTCATTGCGCTCTCTGCGCAGCGTCTCCAGTTCTATCTGAGCGCGCTTACGGCTGGCTTCCAGTGTCTCGAAAGCGTTCGTGTCCAGTACGAAGCCACGCCGCGCAAGATTTCGCGCCACCGCATCGAGATCGTTGCGCAGTAATTTTGGATCAAGCATGGGCGCGAATGGTACTGCTTTGATCAGTGCCCGATCCAGCGCTCGATCCTGCCGCACCAACCGCCGAGCACGAGCATCGATGCGATGAATCCAATCAGCGCACCGGCTGCGTTTGCGAAAATATCGAAGATCTCGAACTGTCGCGTTGCAGTGGCGTTCTGCATTACATCCAGAACGGCGCCGAGCGCAATGACGATCAGCGCAATGAGTCCGTAATGGCCCACTCTTGAGTAAAGCCCGCTGAACCAGACAGTCAGCAGAAAATAGGAGGCGAAATGCACGAGCTTGTCGTCGAGGGCGAACTCCACACTCTGCGCGGGCAGAAGACTGCCGAAGCAAACGCCGGCAACGAGCAGCCAGCCGAAGCCCATCCACAGCCACGGGAATCGCAGATCGAGCATTGGGGACTATCTCATCAGGGGCTCACCCGGGCCCGCCCAGCACATGAGCGTTGTCCGGAATTTCGAATTCGAATCGCTGAGGCTCGATAGCCGGATTGACCTCAGCGTCAAGGAAGTGAATGACAGTGGTCTGGTCCAGCCCATCAACGAACTCCAGCTCGGTGAGGACGCTGTCGGAACCCTGGCCGGCAAACGCCACGCGCACGCGGGAATAGTCACCTTGCGCCACCCGAGGCGCGAGAGATACCCAGATGTTGCCATCGTCGCTGCCGCTCTCGAGGACTACGAAGCTATCCAGTACATCGCTGTCCCCACTCAATAACGCGCCGGGATTACCCGCGTCGTTGGCTGACAAAGTCGATCGTGTCACTTGTGAGATATCAACGTCATACATCCACAACGTCTCGCCGTCGGCGACGATGAGCTGTTCGTATGGCTGATCGTAATGCCAGCGAAAACGACCGGGTCGCAGCAGCTCCACGTTACCCTGCGCGACTTCGATCAGGCGCTGATCGTCGCTCCAGAGCTCCTGCACGAAGCGCGCCCTGAAGCTGCCAACGGATGCAAGGAAGTGATTGAACGCCGCCGGTAATGCATGAGATGGCTCCCCGGCAGCGCTTGGTTCACTGCCGCCGGAACTGTCCGGCTGCCCGGTCGCGGCTGACAGAAACAAGGCGACGAGCGCGCCGAGCGCAGCGGCTTCAGTCGTCAGCCGGCGGCGGTGGAACCAGAACTTCGCGTGATCCATTTGCCTGCAGTTCCCCGACAATGCCAACCTCTTCCATGGTTTCGACCATTCGGGCTGCCCGGTTGTAACCAATCTTCAAACGCCGCTGAATGCCCGAAATCGACGCCTTGCGCGTCTCCGTAACGATGCGCACGGCCTGATCGTAAAGGGCGTCCTGCTCGCCGTCCAGCTGCAACGAACCATCGCCCGACGATACGCTGGCAGAACCGTCCGTTCCCCGCACGATTTCGTCGATGTACGTCGGGGTACCGCTCTCGCGCAGCGACCTGACGACCGCATGAACCTCCTGATCCGAAACGAACGCGCCATGCACTCGCTCGGGCAGCGAACTGCCGGAAGGCAGATAGAGCATGTCACCGTGACCGAGCAGATGTTCTGCACCAATCTGATCCAGAATCGTGCGCGAGTCCACCTTGGCTGATACCTGAAACGCGATACGCGTGGGAATATTCGCCTTGATCAGACCGGTAATGACGTCTACCGACGGTCGCTGCGTCGCGATGATCATATGAATAC
>JASFSB010000364.1:0-3491 GCA_050114615.1 Gammaproteobacteria bacterium | reverse complement strand
CCCCCGTCATGCGGCGGGCTGAGTTTTCCGGTGAACTGAACCGATACTGCGTCGATTGCCGTATCGCCGATGACGATTGTCCGGGCATTGGGAAGATCATCAGGATCAGATCGTGGCGTCCAGACGACCAGGTCGTATTCGCCCGCAGGCAGGCCGCTCAGTTGTGCTGTGCCGGAGTGTGTCGTGATCGAAATCAACGGCGTATCAACCACGAGAATGAATCCAAGCATGCTGTCGTGAATGTTGCAGCCAAGCACTACGAGTCCAGGGTGGTCGAATAGTTGCGGCGGATGCTCGTTGCCGCGGTAGAGATCCAGTTGAAAGCGCTTCGCTTCAGAAAACGAATAGACGTGATGGCTCACTGTGTCGTTGTTCGGAAAGCTCACGCTGGTGCCTGTCTCGACTACGAGCAGGTGGGGAACGAACATGTTGTCGATCTGTTCCATGGTCGCAATGCCCGGCGGACTCGTGCGGACCACCGGGATTTCCGTATCGCCCTTAGGCACGAGATAGACAGCAACATCGGCAACGGCTTCGCCCTCTCTGTCCGTCACGCGTACTGCCAGATCGGCAGCGACGGCAGGCCCGGCCGTCAGGGCCGCGAATGCGAGCAAGCCGAGCGCTCGGTAGCTGTGTTCGGAGTGATTCCTCATTTCAGGAACATGCTGATTAATAAACGAAATAATAGAGCGACGCGCGTGGTTCAACCGTGATGTGCTGCACACTCCCAATTGAGTCAAATCGCTAGTATCGAAACGGCACTATCAACGGCGCTGGCGATTGCAGAACCACGATGTTCCTCAAGCCACTGAGATTTCATAGAAAGATCGCGCTCCTGGCGATCGGGCTCGTCGTGGTTGTGCAGTCCGTCACACTTTTCTTCGTGCTGACGGTGATTCAGCGCGACATCGAGGCGAGCACTCGCCGATCTGCCTCGCTGGCCGGCGCAGTCTTCGACGAATACGTTCAAAATCGCAGCGACCAGCTGCAAACGGCCGCTTCGGTCCTGGTTACCGACTTCGGGTTCCGTCAGGCAGTCGCTACGGGTGAGCCCGAGACGATCCGCTCCATGCTCGATAATCACACTGCGCGTATCGATGCGAATCTTGGGTTGCTGGTGGACCCTGACGGCAGTGTCATCGCCAGTACACTGAGCTCGACCGGTGACGGCGAGGAAATGGCAGGTATCGGCAAAGCGGTGTCTGCGCTGCAGGAAGGCTCCAGCGCAATCGTGTCGGTCTCGAATCGTGCATTTCAGGTCGTCGGAGCCACGATTCGGGCGCCGCTTCCGCTGGCTCGCGTACTCGTCGGTTTCGAGGTCGACTCGGAGCTGGTCGAACACATCAAGAGCATCACCGGGCTCGACGTGACGTTCGTCGGTGATGCCGAACACCAGATCAACGCCTTTGCAAGCACTCTACTGGCAGAGCAGATCGAGAAGACTATCGGCGACCCGACGTTTCAGCTGGACAGGGACTTCAGCTCGGCGGACGATCTGCAGACGAGTGATGCTTATCTGAGTCTCGTGAAATCTTTCGTCAGCGGTGACGGCGCAGTGTATGCGATTCTGCAATTGTCGCTGGAGGAAGCCGCGGAATCGTATCGCAACATTCAGTGGATCCTGCTGGCAATCACTATCGCGTCGATCGCAGCGGCGCTCGTTGGCTCACTGCTGGTTGGCCGTATGGTGACTCGTCCTGTGGATCGCCTGACTGCTGCCGTGCGCCGCATGAGTGAGGGCGTGTATGACGAGCATGTCAGTGCGCATACGAGGGACGAGTTCGGCGAACTCGCCACCGGATTCAACGCGATGCAATCGGCTATCGCGGATCGGCAGGCGCAGATCGTGCATGCGGCAAATCACGATAGCCTGACCGGATTGCCGAACAGAGACCGCATACTGGCAACGCTCGACGAAGCAGTTGCCGGTGATGGGCATATTTCCGTTGCGAGTCTGTCCATTGTTCGACTGAACAAGCTGATCGCTTCGCTCGGACACGAGCCGAGTGATCAGATGATCCGGCAGATCGCGATCGTGCTCAAGGAGAGTCTGGGCAGTGAGCATCTGCTCGGTTGCTTCGGCAGCGATGAGTTTGCGGTTGTATTCATCGATACGTCAAACGCGGAGATCGAACGCACTTTGAGCCTGCTGGGACGCGAACTGCAGAACAGTGTGCGCGTGGCAGGAACTTCGTATTCCCTGCAGTGCCGCGCCGGCGTTGCGTCGTCCACAGAGAACCTCTCCAGTGCCGGTGCGCTGCTGCACGCGGCTTCGATAGCGCGAATGGAAGCCGAAGAGCGTCACGAACCTGTCGTTCACTACGCCGAGGGACAGGAAGAGCGTGTACTCAGGCAAACCCGACTACTTGGCGAATTCGTCGATGCCGTCGAGAATGATGAACTCGAAGTCTATCTGCAGCCTAAGGTCCACTGTGCAAGCGGCGAAGTCTGCGGGGCGGAGGCGCTGGTGCGCTGGAATCATCCCGAACTCGGGCTGCTCTCGCCGTTTGAGTTCGTGGAAACCGTCGAAAAGGCCGGCAGCATCTCGCGCCTGACGCGCTGGATGCTCAGAAGTGCCCTGCGTGAATGCAGCAAATGGCGTCAGCAGGGTCTCGAGCTGGGCATCTCAGTGAACATTTCCGCGGATGATCTGCTCGATGAGTATCTACCGTATTTCCTGCTCGACGAAACGACGGCAAACGGGCTCGAGGCAGCCTCGGTCACGCTGGAAGTGACCGAAAGCGCGATCATGCATAATCTTTCCAAGGCCTTGTCCGTCATTCAGGTCGTGCATGAGCTCGGTTTTCGTTTGTCGATCGATGATTTCGGCACGGGGCATTCCTCTCTCGCGCAGCTTCGGCGGTTACCCGTCGACGAGCTGAAGATAGACCGATCGTTCCTCGTCGACATGGAAGATTCCCGTGACGTTTCGATCGTGCTGGCAACAATCGAAATGGCCAACGGGCTCGGTCTGGAAGTGTGCGCGGAAGGAATCGAAAACCTGTCGCTTTTGCCGACGCTCGACGGAATGGGCGCCAGGTACGGTCAGGGTTATGCGATCGCCAAACCCATGCCGAGCACGGAATTCATGGATTGGTGCCAGGCGTACGCCGCGGCGCAGAAGCAGCGCGAGGCAGAGGAAGTCAGCGACACCCCCGCTGCGGCCGCGAATCAGCGGGTGCGCCTGGGTTAGCCCTCATTGAAGCAGTCCGATCATTCCGGCAACGCGAACACATAAAGTTGATTGTCGTTGCCCATCGTGAGCTCCGGTGTCATGCGGCCGAGCTCAAAGGCATGACCGGACCCGCCGGTACTCACTGCGATGTATTGCCGGCCATCGATTTCGTATGAAGCCGGGTAGCCGTTGACGGGCGAATTCAGGTTGACCTCCCACAGCGCTTCGCCGGAATTCTGATCGTAAGCCCGGAATCGGCCGTTGACGTCGCCGCCGAAAACGAGACCGCCGCCCGTCGACATGAGCGAAAGAATTG
>JASFSB010000363.1:0-3502 GCA_050114615.1 Gammaproteobacteria bacterium | reverse complement strand
CGCGAGGCCGCGGAGCGCGACGCCGAAGCGCAACGCGCAGAGCAGGCCCGCCTGGCGCTCGAACAACGCCAGCTTGAGGAAGCCGAGCGTGTCGCGGCGGAGCAGGCGGAACGCGAACGCCGCGAAGCCGAAGAAGCTGCAAGGCGCGAAGCCGAACGGCTGGCCGAGGAGCGGCGGCTCGAACAGGAGCGTCTGGCCGAGGAGCGACGCCGCGAAGAAGCACGTCTCGCCGAAGAGCGGCGCCGCGAAGAGGAGCGCCGTGAGCAGGAGGCGCGCGAGCGTGCGCTGATGGAAGCGGAGCTGCAACGACAGCTTGCTGCCGAGGAGGAACTGATGGCAGCACGGCGATCGGGTGAGTTCGATCGCTATCTCAGGCAGATTCAGGTGGCGATTGAGCAGGCCTGGATTCCACCGGCGAGCGCGCGTGATGGCCTCGAATGTACGGTGAACGTGACACAGATTCCCAGCGGAGACGTGATCGGTGTCAGTATCGGGACCTGTAACGGCGATGACGCGGTGCGGCGTTCCATCGAGGCTGCCGTGCTAAGGGCATCGCCATTGCCGACCCCGTCGATTCCGGCGCTTTTCAACCGGAATCTCGAGGTCGTTTTCATACCTCGGTTTTGAGTTTGCGGAGCTATCGAATGCAACGTCAGTGCAGAAACTTGTTAAGGCGCCTGGGCACAGTGCAGGCCTTACTGCTAACGCTCATGTTCGTCGCGACACTGGCGAGTCAGGTGCAGGCTCAGCCGCAACTCAGAGTCGAGATCACGCGTGGCATCGCGCGACCGATACCCATCGCGGTCGTCCCGTTTGGCTGGCAAAGCGCTGCACCGGTGCCATTCGATATCGCCGGGCTCGTCGCCACGGACCTGACGAACAGCGGCTGGTTCGAGGCGATTCCGACCGAGAACATGCTGAGCCGGCCAACGCGTCCGGCGGACGTGCGCTTCGGCGACTGGCAGATCCTGAACGTCGAGCATGTCGTTATCGGGCAGATTAATCCGACCGCGGGCGGGCAATACGAAATCGTATTTCAGCTGTTCGACATCCTGCGCGGTGAGCAGACGCTCGGCTTCAGGCTCTCGGCGGGCGCGTCAGACCTGCGGGCGACCGCGCATCGCATCGCCGATATGATCTTCGAAGAGATACGCGGCATACCCGGCATATTCGGCACTCAGATCGCTTACATCAATGAAACGCGTGATGCCGCCGGTACTCCGACTTACCGGCTGATCGTTGCCGATGCTGACGGCGAGAATGCGCAGGAGGTGATTTCCTCATCACGGCCGCTGATGTCACCGGCATGGTCGCCGGATGGCAGGCGCATCGCCTATGTGTCGTTCGAGGACGATCGGGCACGCATTTACGTGCAGACGCTGCGCACCGGCAACCGGGCTGTCGCCTCGCAGCGCCCGGGCGTCAACGGTTCGCCCGCGTTCTCACCGGATGGCCGCAGGCTGGCGTTGACGTTATCGCGTGACGGCAATCTCGACATTTTTACACTGGATCTGACGACACAGGTATTAGTGCAGATTACGCGCAACAACGCGGTCGACACGGAGCCTGCCTGGTCACAGGACGGAGAGCAGATCTATTTCACGTCGGATCGCGCGGGCCGCCCGCAGGTTTATCGGGTGCGGGCCGAAGCGGGTCAGCGAGCCGAACGTGTCACTTTCGAAGGAACTTACAATGCGCGCCCGCGAATCTCTCCCGATGGCGCCAACATGGCGGTCGTGTTCCTCGATCGCGGTGACTATCGAATTGCCTCGGTCGACCCAAACCGCGGTATCCTCACTGGCGTGCTCAGTCAGGGACGCCTCGATGAGTCGCCGAGTTTCGCGCCGAATGGAGATATGATTATCTATGCGACGCGCGAGAACGGCCAGGGCGTTCTGGCAACGGTCAGTGCCGACGGACGTATTCAGCGAGAGATTGCATCCGTTCAGGGCGATGTGCGTGAGCCGGTCTGGTCACCGTTTACGCGGCCATGAGCGGGGAGACAGCACTTCAGAATCCACTCGAGATAGAGTTTCTATCTTTCTGATAATTTAGGAGTTTTGGATGGGTAATCGAACCCGGACGTGCAGCGTTTTGGTGTTGATCGCACTGACAGCCGGCTGCCGCAGCGGCGGCCCCGTGGCCGACGGCGGACCGGATGATCCGTTCTTCAGCGACGCAGACGGCGCGGGCGGCGGGGCGAGTACGCGCGGGCTCGATGGCCGCGGCAGTATCGCAACGACGGCTGAGGAGGCGGAACGGTTGCGACAACAGCAGGCCCTGATGCAGAACATCGTCGTCTATTTCAACTTCGACCAGTCGGACATTCTGCCGGAATTCAACGACATGCTGACCGCGCACGCACAGTATCTGACGACCAATCCGGGTGCCAGCGTGCGTCTCGAGGGTCATGCCGACGAAACGGGCTCCCGCGAATACAATATCGGCCTTGGCGAGCGGCGCGCACAGGCCGTGCGAAGGATATTGATGCTGCAGGGTGCATCGGCGTCTCAGCTCACGACTGTGAGCTATGGCGAGGAGCGACCGGCGGCGCTTGGCAGCGATGAGGAGTCATACAGCCTCAATCGCCGCGTCGAACTCGTTTACGAGTAGAGAATCGGACAACGGGATACGTGAGAATGCGGAGGGAACGAACGGTGAGAGCATTGATTGCAGGCGGGAGTCTGATCGGCATTGCGGGCTGCACATCCTTGTCGCCTGCTGATGACCCGATGTATCTGCGACTGACCGACATGGAAGCTCGGCTGATCCGCATCGAGCGTGTGTTGGAGAACGAAAGCATCATTCAGCTCGCGGGCCAGATCGACGAGCTGCGCAACGAAACGCAGTTGCTCAGAGGCGAAATCGAGACGCTGCAGTTTGCGAGTGACAATTCTGCTGAACGTCAGCGTGACCTTTACGTCGACCTGGATGCGCGCCTGCAAAGTCTCGAAACCAACCAGGTGCAGACCGTGCAGCAGCTGCGTGAGACCGCAAGTCGAGTCGAGCAGACGCAGCAGCAGGTCGCCGACGTGAACAGTCAGATTACCGCGCCTCCGATCCCGATCGGCAGCGATCAGGATAATTACAATGCCGCGTTCGATCTCATCCAGTCGCGCCAATACGGCGATGCGGCGGCGGCATTTCAGAGCTTTCTGCGCACGTTTCCGGAGAGTCCGCTCGCCGACAATGCACAATACTGGCTGGCCGAGACGTACTACGTACAGCGTCAGTTTGCCGATGCGTTGCCGCAATTTCAGCGTGTGCTCGACGATTATCCGCAGTCCGCCAAGCTGCCGGATGCGCTGCTGAAGATCGGGTACTGCAATTACGAGCTGCAGAATCTCGATGCGGCACGCGCCGCGCTCGAACAGGTTTCGCGGCAGTTCCCGGATACGACCGCCGCGCGCCTGGCCGTGCAGCGCATCGAACGCATCATCCAGGAGACTGGTTGAGCGCTGCGAAAGGTCTCCGTATCACCGAAGTCTTTCACTCGATTCAG
>JASFSB010000362.1:0-3507 GCA_050114615.1 Gammaproteobacteria bacterium | reverse complement strand
GGCAGGTCGTACATCATGCCGAGCACGGCGGCATAGCCGCGGTCGCGCGGCCCGTCGACCCGTGATCCGCCGGGATAATCCACATACGGGCGGCGATTGAACATGTGCACTTCGGCCGCGCCGCTTTCAAGTGCGACGGCCGCGGCATCGAATGCGGAAGAACCCGCACCGACGATCGCCACGGTCTTCCCGGCCATCGGTTCGAAATCGATCTCGCTGGAGGTATGCGACCAGAACTGCCCCGGCAGGTCGCGAATGAATCCGGGCAGATTTGCGCCGCCGGCGCCGGCATAACCGTTGGCGAGCACGAGCTTGCGCGTCGTTTCCTCACGCCGCACGCCTTCGGTTTCCAGATGCAGGCGCAGCAGATCGCCCTGGGGTTCGATTTCGAGCAGTCGCGTGCGGTAACGGATGTTCGTACCCGTCACCTGCCGATACCAGTCCAGATAGTCGGCCCAGGCAAGGCGCGGAATACGGTCGAGTGCGTCGAAGGCCTCGGGACCGTTCAGTGTTTCGTACCAGCCACGGACGCTCAGCATCGGGTTTTCGTGCTCCGGTCCTGGCATCGTCTTCGGCGTACGCAGCTGATGCATGCGAGCGATTCTGCGCCAGATCCCCGCCTGTCCGGCCTCGGCTTCGTCGATGACCTGGACACGGCCAACGCCGCGTCGTTTGAGTCCCCAGGCGATGGCCGAGCCGCTTTGGCCGCCGCCGACGATGACGACATTGTGGTCCGCGCCCGGGCGAGGTCTGACGAAATCGGCCGGATCGGCGCCGGCCCAGCGCTGTGCGCGCCGAGTCTGTGCTTCGAGCTGCGCAGCCGCAGCGTCGGTTCGTGCGTCTGCGGTGGATGACTGGGCCCTGGCGGCCGACGCGCCGGCACCAGCCAGTGTCAGCGCTGCCGCACCGCGAAAGAATCCGCGTCGATCGATTGTGTCGTGCGTATCGCCTTTGGGTGTCTTGTCTTCAGTCATGCTTTCAGATCCTTCGAGTGATGTTGCTGCCCGGTGATGTATCTTATGCTTTCCGAATAATTCGGGGGGGCGAAATGCGTAAGGAAATACTGGCGCTTTTTGCGGTGACGGCGCTGTGCGCACTGCCGGCACCGGCGCAGACGCCGACAGGGGATCAGCAGCGCAGCTACCACTTTGACGCTGCGGGACAGGAGATGCCTTTCCGGCTGTATGTTCCCAGCGGTTACGACGCGAACGTGGGCATGCCGCTCGTCGTTGCGCTGCATGGCCACGGCGGCGATCAGAATTACTTCTTCACTGCCGTCGAGGAGTTGCCGGCGCTTTGCGAGCGCTACGGGTTCATCTTCGTCGCGCCGATGGGGCTCGCAACGGATGCCTGGTATGGCGCACCACTGAGTATTCCCGGTGTGGCGCCGCGCAGCTCGGGTGCGCCCACACCGCCTGCGGTGCGAACACCTGAAGAAGAAACGCGATACCGCGCGCTGAGTGAAGCGGACGTTCTGAACGTCATCGACATCGTGCGCTCGGAATACAACATCGATGCGAACCGAACGTTTCTGATGGGACATTCGATGGGCGGCTTCGGCACCTGGTGGCTCGGACAGAAACACGCTGAAATGTGGGCGGCGATCGCGCCGATGTCCGGCGTCTTACCCGACGTCGAATATCACCTGCCAAAGCTTCGGGACGTACCCGTGCACGTTTCGATCGGCGGCGAGGAGTTTCCGGCGTGGGTCGAAGCGAGCCGCCGGCAGGTCGAAACGATGCTATCGATGGGTATGACGGCAGAGTACTTCGAGCCGGCCGGCGCCACGCATGGATCGATGATCGCGCCGACGACGCCCGTCGTGTTCGAGTTCTTTTCGAGGCACTAAACGACAGGGCAGGTCTGATGAGTGATTCACAACGAAACGACGACAGCGAGGCGGTTTCGCGCCGTGCCATGCTCACGGCGGGTGCGCTGGCCGCAGCGACGATAGCGGGCGCTCAGGCTCAGGCACAGTCCGAGGCGCCCGCGGTTGCGACGGACAGCGTTGCCGGCAGACCATTTCGGGCGCTGGTACGCAGCGGAACGTCGGTAGCGATCGAAGATCTGCGATTGCGCGGGATCAATCCGCGCCAGGTGCTCGTGCGAACGACGGCATCGTGCGGGTGCTACACGATCACACGCACCGTGCTCGGACAGCGCGACTTCGATACGCCGATGATTCCGAATCACTCCGGTTTCGGCGTCGTCGAGGCGGTCGGCGCAGAAGTTCACCGCGTGCGCGTCGGGGATCGCGTGCTCGTATGCGGCACGCCGGAATGCGGTCACTGCTACCAGTGTCTGCACGGCAATCCTGAAGCATGCAATTACCTGAACAGTCAGCTCTTCAATCAGCCGATCGCCGACATGGCCGATGGGACGGGCGTCATTCAGCAGGGCGCGATCGGCGGTTTGAGTGAGCTGATGGTGGCGATGGAGGAGTACTGTATTCCGCTGTTCACCGACCTGCCGGACGCGCAGCTCGCAATGCTCGGTGACACGCTTGCCGCCGGACTCGCTTCGACAATGACCTATGGTCGGGTCGAAGGCGGATCGGACGTCGTGATCTTCGGTGCAGGGCCGATTGGCCTGGCGGCGGTCCAGGGCGCGCGCAGCCAGGCCGCCGGGCAGATCATCGTCATCGAGCCGGTCGCGTATCGGCGCGAGAAGGCGCGCGAGCTCGGCGCGACGAGTGTGCTCGATCCGAACGATGACACCGATTCGCTCGTCACCCGCATTCGCGAAATGTGTTACGGGCCGACGGATCGTCTCGATGCCGGCGGCCGCTACGGACCCGGGTACCGCTACGGCGGTGCAGACTTCGTCATCGAAGCCTCCGGCGGGGACCTGTTTCCGCCGGCCGTCGAAGTCGGTCCCGATCCGACGGGCCTGCTCGCCCTGCGGCAGGCCTGGGAGGTCACGCGCGGCGGCGGGCATCTGACGCTGCTCGCGGCGGGACAGCGCGGCGAGATCTCGTTCCCGACTGCGCAATTCTGTCTTTCGACGCGCTCGATTCACGGCGGCCAGATGGGCGGCATGCATCCGATGCGCGATGCGCCGCGCTACGTCAGGATGATCGAGCGCGGATCGGTGGATGCGGCGGCTATCATCACGGCGACGTTGCCGCTGGCGGATGTCGTCGCTGGTTTCAGGCGAGTGGCCGACCGAACGGAACTGGGTGTCGTATTCACGTTCGGCTGATGCTCAGCGATCGAACAACGATCGAAACACCAGCCGCACGCCGGCCAAATCGGCGTCGCCGGTGATACGCAACGCGAGCCCGACGCGGTCCCACGAAAGTCGTTTCAGTCGCAGTCTTTTCTCGCCCTTGCTGAACGCTGCGCCCAGCTCCCATTCGCCATCGAGCTCGAGCGCCGGGGCGCCCGGGTCACGCAGCAGCACCGGCTCGTCCAGATAATGGGTTCGCGCCACGTGCCAGTGCAGGAATACCGCATCGTCACCGAGCCTGCGGTTACGCAGGCCGATGCGGGCATCCAGGCCGAGCGT
>JASFSB010000361.1:0-3515 GCA_050114615.1 Gammaproteobacteria bacterium | reverse complement strand
GCCTCAAAGACACGCCATTCGTGCTGCTTGCACGCGATTCAGGTGCACGCGAAGCAGTGCAGGGCTGGGGCATGCTCGTCGAACAGGCTGCCGATTCGTTCGAAATCTGGCGCGGTATTCGGCCCGACACGCGCCCGATTCTGGACAAGATGCGCCGCTGAGCAGCGCCGCGCTTCAGCGCATGGTGACGAGCTCTTCGGCGCTCGTGGGATGAATCGCGACCGTGTCGTCGAAGTCACGCTTGCGGGCGCCCATGACGATTGCCACGGCGAACCCCTGCAGCATTTCGTCTGCTCCGAGACCAATCAGATGACAGCCGACGACCTGCTCGTGTGCACCGGCCGTCACGAGTTTCATCGCCGTTTTGGGCTTCTCGGGCGTCAGCGCGTTGAGCATCGGCGTAAAGCGCGATTCGTACACCCGGACATCGTCACCGAACTGCTGCCTCGCCTGCGGTTCGGTCATGCCGACGGTGCCGACTGGCGGGTGCGAAAAAACGACCGTTGGAATATTCGTATAGCTGAGCCTGCGGTCACTCTGCCCATCGAACACGCGATCGGCGAGCCGCCGCCCGGCAGCGATCGCGACGGGGGTCAGTTCCGCCTGCCCTGTGACATCACCGACGGCGTACACGCCGGATACACTGGTGTTCTGGAACTCATCGACGGCGATGTATCCATCATCGTTCAGGCGGACACCTGCCACGTCCAGACCGATGTTCGCAGTCAGCGGGCTGCGACCAACGCACCAAAACAACTTGTCGAAGCCGGCGAAACTGCGCCCGTCTTCACAGTGCAGCGTGATCGTTCCATCGCTGCGGACGACACGATCGGGAACCGCCCCCGTGACCACCTCGATGCCGCTCGCACGCATCGACTGCACGAGTTCACGCGACAGCATTGGATCGAAAGAGCGCAAAACCGTATCCCTGCGGACGATCAACTCGACCTGGCTGCCCAGTGAACTGAGTACGCCGGCGATTTCTACGGCGATATAGCCACTGCCGACGATCGCGGCGCGCTGCGGCAACTCGTCGAGTTCGAAGAATTCGTCGGATGTCAGACCAAGCCCGGCACCGGGAATCCCGGGTACGATCGGCCGCCCTCCGCTGGCAATCACAATATGCGGGGCGGAGTATCGCTCACCGTCACTGTCTTCGATGACATGCGATTCGACAAATCGTGCCCAGCGGGACACATGCCGTATCCGGCGCTTCTCGAGGTTGCCGGCATAGATGTCATTCAGTCTCGCGATGTAGTCGTCACGGTTCTTACGCAGCTTGCTGAAGTCATGACCGTTGTACGAAATATCGAAACCATAGTGCGGGGCATGCGCGATCGCCGAGGCAATCTCGGCCCCGTACCACATGACCTTCTTGGGCACACAACCGACATTGACGCAGGTCCCGCCCAGCCGGCTCGCCTCGAACACGACAGCGTGAGCGCCATACTCGGCGGCTCTTTGTGCGGTCGCAAGTCCGCCGCTGCCGCCGCCGATTACGATCAGATCGAATTCCCGCACCATTAATCCCCGGCTGATTTCAAAACCCGAAACGGTACATTGTTTGCATGGAAAGCAGAATTTGAAATTGATGCCGCAGACGAGCGCCAACTTTGTTAGATTCGCAGCTGCGCCCCTTGCAGCCACCCCGGATTATGCGCGAACCGACTGAATTTGATGGAAATCCTCTGCTCGACCCGAGGCCTCGGCCGCGCTACGCCGATATTCGGCCGGAGCATATCGAACCGGCTGTACGGCACGTCATCGCTGAGCAGTCCGCGCAGATCGAGGCCCTGGGCGCGGTAGCGAACCCCGACGTCACCTGGCTCGAATCCCTGGAAGGCGTGTACGAGGCCGTCAACCATGTCTGGAGCCCGGTATCGCACCTCAATGCGGTGAATTCCTCCGCAGCGCTGCGCGATGCTTACAACGCGTGCATACCGCTGATCACGGAGTTCTATACCGATCTCGGTCACAATCGCGCCTTGTACGAACGCTTTGTCGCGTTGCGAGACTCAGGCGAAGATTTCGATCCGGTCGTCCGACAAATCGTGCGGCTGGGCCTGCGCGACTTCGAACTCGCCGGCGTTGCACTCGAAGGCGCGGCCCGCGAGCGCTACAAGGAAGTGATGCAGGGACTTGCTGCCTGCCAGGCGAAGTTCGAACAAAATCTGATGGACGCGACGGATGCCTTCACGCACCACGCGAGCGCTCAGCACGAAGTTGCAGGGATCCCGGCGGATTTCGTCGAGCGCGCGGCCGAGCGTGCACGAGAGAAGGATCTCGACGGCTGGCTGCTGCGCCTGGACCCGCCGACGTATCAGGCGATCATGAGCTATGCCAGAGACCCCGCAATCAGGGAGTCCTTTTACAAAGCGTGGAATACCCGTGCATCCGACGCCGGACCCACGGCCGGGAAATGGGATAACGGACCGCTGATCGAAGAAATCCTCGCGCTCCGCAGGGAAGCGGCCGAATTACTCGGTTTCGGCTCGTACGCCGAACAATCGATCGCAACGAAAATGGCTGCGTCGACCAACGAGGTGATCAGTTTTCTGCGCGATCTCGCCGCACGAAGCAGGGAACTGGCTGCCCGGGAGCTCAGTCAGCTCGAGACGCTGGCCGGCGAAACGCTGCAGCCCTGGGACGTCGCTTTCTACTCGGAACAGCTAAAGGAGTCTGAGCTCGGGCTCGCTGATGAGGCGTTGCGCCCGTACTTTCCGCTGGACACCGTCCTCACGGGTTTGTTCGAGCTCGCACAACAGTTGTTCGATATCACATTGGTGGAGTTACCCTACGAGCAACGCTGGCATGAGAGCGTTCGTTACTACAGTCTGCGCACTGCCGATGGTATCGAGTTCGGCGGTTTGTTCACCGATTTCTTCGCGCGCCCCAACAAGCGCGGCGGCGCCTGGATGGACGTCTGCTGCAATCACTCGGCGATCGGCGAAGCGAAGCAATTACCCGTTGCCCACCTCGTGTGTAACTTCAACGCGCCGTTCGGAAATACGCCTTCACTGCTGACACATAGTGAAGTCGTTACGCTGTTTCACGAGTTCGGGCACTCGATTCACCACCTGCTGACCGAGGTCGCGTGGCCATCGCTCGCCGGCATCAACGGCGTCGCATGGGATGCCGTGGAACTCCCGAGCCAGTTCCTCGAGAACTTCGCCTATTTGCCGGAAGTGCTCAACCGCATCGGCCGTCATCACCAGACCGGCGAACCACTGCCTGCCGAGAGCATCGACAAACTGCAGAAATCCAGATCGTTTCTCGCCGGCCTTGCCATGGTGCGTCAACTCGAGTTCGGTCTGTTCGATTTCCTGCTGCACAGCAAAGCCTGCAAGCCTTCGCTCGAAGAAGTACGTAAATTGATGGACGACGTTCGCGATGAAGTCGCGGTGATCTTTCCTCCCCAATACCATCGATTTGCGAACAGTTTCTCGCACATTTTCGCCGGTGGGTACGCGGCCGGCTATTACAGCTACAAATGGGCTGAGGTGCTCGCTGCGGAT
>JASFSB010000360.1:0-3517 GCA_050114615.1 Gammaproteobacteria bacterium | reverse complement strand
GACAGCACATCGATCTTCCCGAGCGCACCACGCTCGCCAACCTCCACCTGACGATCGTGAACAAAGCCGGGCTCGAGATGCAGCGCATCGGCGACAGCACGGGCGAGATTGCGGGCGTCTGAGCCATGTGTCCCAGGCGCTCCGCAGCTTGCATCCTGGCGGCCGCCACATTGCTGCTGTGGGCGGGTGTATCCGCCGCGCAAAGTCCGCTTGCAGATGCCATACAGAATGGCCGCCGCAGCATTGCGCTCGAATTCCTGGCCGAGGATGCTGACGTCAATGCCGCACAGGGCGATGGCACAACGGCGCTGCACTGGGCTGTGTATCAGGTCGATCTGCCGCTGGTCGAAGCGTTGCTGGCACGGGGCGCCGATCCGCGTGCCGTCAACAGCTTCGGTGCCACCGCACTGGCGGAGGCCGTCAAGGTCGCACATGTCGGGATCGTCGAACGGCTGCTCGATGCCGGCGCCGACCCGGAAGCCGCAAACCTCGACGGACAAACGGCACTGATGCTCGCTGCGCGATCCGGCTCGCTCGAGATCGCCCGATTGCTCGTCGAACACGGCGCTGACGTCAACGCCCAGGAGGCATGGCGCGAGCAAACGGCGCTGATGTGGGCCGCAGATGGACGCCACGGCGCGCTGACGAGATATCTCGTCGAACAGGGTGCCGACGTGCACGCGCGCGCGGCAACCAACGACTGGGGTTCGCAGATCACCTCCGAACCAAGGGCCCAGTATCGTCCGACCGGCGGCCTGACGCCGCTGATATACGCGGCACGCTCGGGCTGCCTGGAATGCATCAGCGCGATCCTCGATGGCGGCGAAGACATCGATCGGCCGACGCCCGACGGCGTGACTGCGCTGATGATCGCCATCGACAATTACGAATTCGATGCGGCAGGCCTGCTTCTCGACGAAGGCGCGAATCCGCACTACTCCGACTGGTGGGGACGGACGGCACTTTATCTCGCTGTCGACATGAACACTTATGTCTCGCGAACGATCAAGGGCGGGCTGGTCGGCAATGGCGATGGTGTCGACACGTTTCCCGGTGCGACGGCATCGGTACATACATCGGCCATTGATATCATCAAACGCCTGCTGGCAGCTGGCGTCGAGGTCAATCCGCAGCTCAACATGCATCGCGTCGGTCGCGGCGGCAACAGCCAGCGTTTCACCGACAACATTCTGACCGTGGGTGCGACCCCGCTGCTGCGCGCCGCCATCAAGCATGATCACGAAACGATGCGACTGCTACTCGAGCACGGTGCGGAGGTCGATCTGCCCAACGTCATGGGTGTCACGCCGCTGATGGCCGCAGCGAGTATCGGCGTGCGCGACATCAACTTTGGTGCCAACCGCTCCCCGGCATTCGCTTCCGATCCGCTGATCCAGGACAAGGTAATTACTTCACTCGAAATCCTGCTCGCGGCCGGTGCCGACATCAACGCGGCCGTCAGCGATACGCACAGCCGCACGGCACGCATCGCGCGTCCGAGTCAGCTCTCGAACGCGCTCGGCCACACCGGTATTTTCCGCGCGGCAATGCGAGGCTGGGACCGCGTCGTCCGGTTTATGATCGACAACGGCGCGCGCGTGGATGTCATCGATGAGAACGGTTACTCCCCGCTCGATGTGGCGCTCGGTCGCACGCCGGTCAGTCGCACCGTCCATCAGGATGTCGCGGACATCATCGCGGCGGCGGCAGGATAGCCCACAGCGCCTCGCTATCGCGGCAGAATCCTGATCAGCGAATTCGCAGCCAGCACGTATAGCGCTCCGTCGGGGCCCTGCCGTACGTCCCGAACCCGCGATTCGAGTTCCTCGAGCAGGCGTTCCTCGGCAACGACGCGCTCGCCCTCGAGCACCAGCCGCACGAGATGCTGCCCGGCCAGCGCACCAACGAACAGATTGCCCTGCCATTCGGGGAACAGGTCCCCGGTGTAAAACGCCAGACCCGACGGTGCGATCGACGGTACCCAGAAATAAACCGGCTCCTGCACGCCGGGCATCGACGTCTGCCCGTTACCGACACGCACGTTTGTTCTCCCGCCCGGCTGACGGGCGTCGTACTGCACGCCATAGGAAACATTCGGCCAGCCGTAATCGCGGCCCGGTCGGATCACATTGATCTCGTCGCCGCCCTGCGGACCGTGATCGCTCACCCATAAGTCACCGGTCTGCGGATGGATGGCCGCGCCTTCCGGATCGCGCAGGCCGTGCGCCCAGGTTTCAGCAGAAACCGTTGCGCGATCGAGCCAGGGATTGTCGGGCGGAATCGTGCCGTCGGAGTTGATCCGGATGACGCGGCCGCTGAAGTTGCGCCGAATGTCCGGATTATCCGTGAAGTCGTGCTCGACACCATCCAGATCCGACGCGTAGAAGCGAAACGCATCAGCACCAGTGACGAACAAGCGCCCGTCGGGCGCAAAAGCGATTCGTCGCTCAGCACCGCCATCGATGAGTACTTCGACGTCCTCGAGACGGCGGTAATTCCGGCTCAGGCGCGCCCGAGCCACACGTTCGCTGCCGAGATCGAGCAGCCGGCGTTCGGCGAGCGACTTTTCCCAGACTTCATCGTAGAAATGCTCGACCGGCCACGCACGCGGCGCCTCGCCTTCCGGAGGCGCGAAATAGCTGAAATAGACATAGCGGTTCTGCACGAAATTCGGATCGAGCACGATGTCGTGAAAACTCTGCGCTGCGACGACTTTGACCGGCGGCACGCCTTCGATCGGATCGGAGATCTCACCGTCACTGCTGACACGGCGCAACTGGCCGCGGCTCTCGGTGACCAGATAGCTGCCATCCGGGAGAAATGCCACGGACCAGGGCCCGACCAGCTCGTCCGTAACGACTTCGAGCCGGTAGCGCGAGGCCACCGCCGGCGCTGGCGCCTCGGTCTGACCGGCGAAGGCCGGAGTCGGCTCGAGAATCTGTGCGCTCGAAGTCGCGCCGAGCCACGGGACACTCAGGACAAACACAATTCCGATCCGCATCACCGCTCCTCCCTCATTCGCATCGCGCATCCTAACGTCCTGCACGCGAATTGCGAACCAACGGATTGCACCCTATATTGAAGCGGAACGCTTTGAGGATCTCATGAATACCAGCGAGCCGAGGCTGCTCGTCACCGGCACCGGCGGGAAACTCGGATCGGCTATCGTCAGATATCTCGCCGCTGCGGGCACGAGCAACGTGATTGCGGCGAGTCGTCGTCCGGAGGCGTTGTCGGTGCCGTCCCGCTTCGAAACGCGCAGAGTCGATTTCGACGACACGGCTTCTCTGGTTTCGGCGTTTGCCGGCGTCGAACGCGCCCTGATCATCTCCACGGATCGCATCGATGCGCCCGGGCTGCGTATCGAACAGCAGATCGCGGCCGTCGAAGCCGCTCGCGCAGCCGGGGTCAGGCATCTGCTGTATACGTCGATGCCGAATCCCGATCGTTCGCTGATTCCGTTCGCCGCCGATCATCTGGAAACCGAAAAGGCCATCGCGCGCTCTGGCGCAGGATT
>JASFSB010000359.1:0-3525 GCA_050114615.1 Gammaproteobacteria bacterium | reverse complement strand
GCCGTCCTGTTCGACGTCGAAATAGATGCGCAAATGCGGATTGCCGAGCACGTACCGAGTGACAGTGCCTTCAACCTCGATCTCACCGCTGAGGTCGTAAAGCATGGCCGCCGAATGATGAGCCGCGACCGGAATTGCAGCCATCGCAATGCCGCTCGACAATAGATAGATCAGTTTTTTGGTCATTTAGGTTTCCAGTTCGGCGTCATCGGCAAGCGCGCCCGGCGACACAGCCAGCCCCACAAACGCGACGAGCAGATTGCACATGACGCGCTCGCGTGGATTCGGCTCGGATCGTCGCGGGCCGCCTTCGACGGTCGCCTTCCTCCGGGGTTCTTTACATAAACTACTGCGCCAGTCGCTGCACTGCCTCGAGCGATCGCTCGACGTTTTCGTACGGTGAAATACCGCCGATCGTCTCGGCGACTTTGCCGTCCGGCGTCACGATAAAGGTCGTACGCTCTGCGAAGCCATGGCCGATCTCGACACCGCGCGTATCCGTAGCGCCGGCGCGCTCTGCGCGCACGTCCAGATCATAGGAGCGAGCGATCGAACCGTCCGAATCCGATGCGACGGCCAGCTTGCCGGCGCAATACTCGGGATCGGCCGAGAAATCGTTCAGGCGCTCGATGCTGTCGAGCGAAACACCGATGACCTGCGCACCGGCCGCGTTGAACTGTTCCATACGGGTCGCAAACTCGTGCGCCTGAATGTTGCAGCCCTGCGTATAGGCCGACGGATAGAAATAAACGACCACCGGACCGTCATCGAGCCATTCGCGCAGTGAAAAATCGAATGCGCTGCCATCGAGCGATGCGCGTGCCTCGAATGCCGGTGCCGTATCGCCGACGTTCAGCGCGGCGATGGCTGGAATGGAGATGATCAAAGAGCCTGCGAATGCGAGTACGAACCTTTTCATGGCCTTCCTCAAACTGTGAATGAACTGAGCGACAGATTTCCCAATCGTGAGCCCTGAGGAGGCTTTCCGCAAGCTTATCTGACCGTGAACGGGACGAATGCTCGCGATGCGGGCCGCCAGGTGGGTTCCGGGAACATGCAGTGAAAGAAAACGCTTGACAAACATTGCAAATGCGTAGTTTACTACGCACAGTTACACAACGTTCCAATCGAGGAATAGCCAAAATGTCAGAATTTGCAAAGAACGCAGCAGAGTTCAGCGACCAGTATCTGTCGTCCATCGAAAAGACTCAGGAGCAGTTTCTGCAGTTGCTGACACCATGTTCGCAGTGGGCCTCGAACATCAAAACACCGGCGTTCGCCCCGAATCTGCCGACGCCCAGGGAAATCTTCGAGTCGAACTTCAACTTCACCAACAAGTTGCTCAAGCAGCAGCACGCGTTCGTTCAGAAGGTCCTGGCCGCCGCGACGCCGACTGTCTAGAGTCTCACCAGGTTTAATCACCCGGCGGGCCGGAGTTCCAGGAACTCCGGCCCGCTGCGTTTGACGCTCAGCGATATCGGCTGATCGCGCAGCGCATATACTTCCGCAATGGAAGAATTCAGTCTGGAACGAACGCCCGAGGGCGATCAGCTCACCGTGCCATATCGCGGCCCTGCACTGCTGCGGTTCCCGTTGTACAACAAAGGTATCGGCTTCGATCCGGAGGAGCGTGAACGGTTCGGCCTCCTCGGTCTGCTGCCGTCCCGATACAACGATATCGACACCCAGGCCGAACGCATTTACAAATCGATCTGCTTTGAGGACGATCCGGTCCGGCGCAACATCAGCCTTGGCGCATTGCAGGACCGCAACGAGCACCTTTATTACAAAGTGCTGAGCCTGCATTTGAAGGAGCTGATGCCGATCGTTTACACGCCGACGGTCGGCAAAGCCTCACAGTTTTACAGCCGCGTGTTTCGGCGCGCCCGAGGGATCTGGATAACGCCGGAGCACAAAGGACGCGTTGCGGAAATACTCGCCGGTGCCGCTCCGTTCAGCGGCGTCCGCCTGATGGTCGTAACGGACAACGAATCGATCCTCGGGATCGGCGATCAGGGCGCCGGCGGCATGGCGATCAGCGTCGGCAAGCTCGCGCTGTATTGCGTAGGCGCAGGCATTCATCCAGCCAGAACGCTGCCGATCAGCCTCGATGTGGGTACGGACAACGAATCACTGCTGGAGGATCCGCTGTACATCGGCTGGCGACACCGTCGCGTGCGCGGAGATCGATACGAGGAACTGGTCGATGAGTTCGTGCAGGCAGTGCAAAGCGTCTTCCCGGATGCGCTGATTCAGTGGGAAGACTTTCGCAAAGACAATGCGTTGCGGATACTGGATCGCTATCGCGATGAAATCCCTTCGTTCAACGACGATATCCAGGGCACCGGCGCCGTCGCACTGGCCTGCGTGTTGTCTGCCGGCCGACTTACCGGCAGATCGCTGCGCGACAGCCGCATTTTGATTTACGGTGCCGGTGCCGCCGGGCTCGGCATCGCCCGACAGTTACGCGATCGGCTCGAACTCGAAGGTCTCAGTGGCGCGGATCTGCAGCGTGCCGTGCTCGTCATGGACAGCCGCGGTGTCATCACTGCAGCACGCGAGAGCCTCGATCATTACAAACAGGAACTCGCGTGGCCGCCAGAGCTGGCGCAGGCACTGCATCTCACTGAACAAGCCAGTGGCTCGCTGCTGAGCGTCGTTGAGCAATACAAACCCAATGTGCTGATCGGCGCTTCCGGGCAAGGCGGCGCGTTCAACGAGGCGGTCGTGCGTACGATGGACGCAGCGGTCGACACGCCCGTCATTCTGCCGTTATCCAATCCGACTTCGATCAGCGAGGCGGAGCCGGAAAATATTCTGCGCTGGACCGAAGGGCGGGCACTACTGGCAACGGGCAGCCCGTTCGACGACGTACCGATGCACGGTGGCCCGCGTCGTGTCGGCCAGGCCAACAACGTCTTCGTTTTTCCGGGGCTCGGTCTCGGCACGATAGTCAGCGGCGCCGCGCGCATTACAGACGGCATGATCTCCGCTTCAGCCGCAGCCCTGGCTGACAGCCTGAACGACGATGAGCGCAACGAGCGCTGCCTGATGCCGCGAGTCGCACGACTGTGGGATGTTTGCGGTACGGTGGCGCTTGCCGTCGCGATGCAGGCAGTCGAAGATGGTGTGGCCGAGCAGACGGAGGAAGCCGAGATGCGAGTCCGCATCGATGCCTACCGCTGGCGTCCGGCCTATCCGGCCTTCGTTGAAGCGCGAAAGTCTCGATAACAGTAATTGGGGGAAAGAAATGGATATGCGTGACCGGCTCGATCCGGAACTTGTCGCACCGCTCGACGGCATCATGGCCGCAACGAACGGCGGATTCGATCTGAAGGACATTCCCGGAACGCGGGCTATGCTGGAAGGCATGCTCGAAGCAATGGCAGCTGAAGCCCCACCGTTTCCCGGTGTCGAAACGGAGAATCTGACCGCCGAAACGGACGGGATCGCCGTCGGCGTTCGTCTCTACAAACCCGAGACCATCAGTGTCGACTCGCCGGCGCTGCTGTGGATGCACCCGGG
>JASFSB010000358.1:0-3529 GCA_050114615.1 Gammaproteobacteria bacterium | reverse complement strand
TGCATCGAGGGCATACAACAGGGCGATGACAGGCATCTTGTCGTCGCCGGCCGAGCGGGCGTAGAGGCGCCACTGCGGATCGAATGGGCGATCGGACCCACCGGGCTCAACTGGCCGACCGCCGGCGTCGAGCGGTCCGTCGAGCAGTGTCGGGGAGAACGGAGGCCAGGCCCAGTCAGCTTCGAGCACGGGCTGACCGTCATAGTGCGCATAAAACATTATCGTTTGTGCACCTGGATCGTTACCCAGTTCCGCGAGCAGATATGGCGAGCCGCCCGCATCGAGCCGCCTGACACTGAAACCGCGCGCCTGAAACAAGGCTGTGATGTGCGCGGCGTTGCGTTCCATGTCTTCGGGAAAGTCGGCGATGTTTGGCAGCTTCAGGAGTTCGACGAAGTCATCGAAGATCTCGGTCTCATGCGCGGCCCGGTATGAATCGACGAGATCGAACACACGAGCCGATTCGGCTGCTTCCTGCGCCGTCACCGACAGCGCCGATGTCGATAAAATCGTCAACACGCAGAGACGTAAGCTGGTCTCGATGCACCATTTTCTCGTTCGTAGTTCCATGGAAGGCCTTCCCGGTCGCGAAAGATCCGTGCCATTGAAGCACAATCGCAGCAGGCAGTTCAGCAGCGCGCACGGGAATCGAATGCCTGAGAGCCGGCGTCACTGCCGGACCGTGCGCAACCTGGCAGCTAATAGCTTCGTCGCCCCGCTCACTGCCCGATTGGTCTGCCGAATCTCCATTGCGAGAAAAATAGGAGGCTGCCGCATCGTGAAACTCCGGCAATGAACGGACGCTCAGAGAAGCCTCCATTACACGCCCGGGCTAATCCCTGGCAAATTCCGCCAGCTCGTCCGGAAAGCGCTGCACGTTGAGCAGGCGCTTACCACCCCACGTCGCCTCCAGCCCGCTCTCCTGCGCTGCATCAGACTGGCGATACCAGAGTCCTCGGCACAGCCACAGCGCAACCAGCGTAATGACAGTGCTGAGCGCCACGGCAACGCGATACATCCAGGTGGAGAACCGCTTCTCCGAGTCGAAGCCAGGAAACGATCGCCAAAGCTGAGCGGCGATTTGCCGGCAGCAGTTACCGGTCGGACCCGGTAATTCCCGCACCCATCACAAAGGTCTCGAGTGACTCGTTAGCTGCCCTTGAACGGCCAGAAAGCTCCGAAGACTGTCGGTCAATTGCGGCCTTGGATGCTCATCTATCAATGATATTTTCTTCGATGTACCTCACGAAGTCGGGCGAAAGAGTCAGCTTTCGTACGTCCCATCTCCTGCGCACCACCGGATCAGACATATCGGATCGATAGCCGGCAACCGGAATCTCAATGCGGCCAGCCCGAGCCTCGTAATATTCCCATTCCCAACTGACGAATCGCTTGTCATTGTAGGCATTCAGTTGAAGCTGCTCTTCGGCTGTAACGCCTTCGCCTTTTTTCGCCTTCACGGTAATTCGCGCAAGTTCAGGATTGGACTCGAACTCGCCGAGCAGATTCGCACGCGTCTCCTTGTGATTGAATCTCGCCTGAGCCTCAAGCAATTCATTGTTCTGGTGTATCTCGAACGCGAGAAACGCGATTCCGGCAATTACGCCGATATTGGCGAGTATCGAAATCATCTGCCCGATGTCGAAGCTTTTCACTGTTCTTCTCGAATCGATCGTGATGGCTCGATTTTAGCGAATCCCGCCTGGAATCAGCCATTGCGATTCCGGGCGATCGGTTGTGCCTGTCGGATATGCGCTCGGCGTGGAGTATATTCGAGAAATTCTTTGGTAGTGGGTATCGGCGATTCATCGATAATCGGATAGAGCAATGTGGATCGAATTAAAGTCAGGACAGTCGTTCTTTGAGTGACGCATTTCTCCGAACTGCCTGTTTGACTTCAGTCGCCATGGTCGCGTTTGCGGCCAACTCGCTCCTATGCCGAATGGCATTGGGACAACAGCTCATCGACGCTGCAAGCTTCACATTTGTGAGAATTGTGGCTGGCGCTGTGACGCTGGGCGTCATTACAGCGCCACGCTGGCGGGAATCCGGGCTCACGCCCAATTGGATGGCTGTCGCCGGGCTTTCATGTTACATGGTCTTCTTCTCGTTCGCGTATCTGACTTTGACTGCCGGCACCGGTGCGTTGCTGCTGTTTGGCGCCGTGCAGCTGACGATGTTCGCCGTCGCGATACGTAACGGTGAAAAACTCTCCTTTCCTGCCTGGTTTGGTCTTCTTACGGCGTTCGCGGGCCTTGCATACCTCGTTGCGCCCGGGGTTACTGCACCTGATCCGATCGGCGCTGCGCTAATGGTCATTGCAGGTATTGGCTGGGGGGTCTATTCGTTGATAGGGCGAGGCGCCGGAGATCCGCTGCGCGCCACCGCCAGCAACTTCCTCTACTCCGTTCCTTTCGCAGCTGCTGTCGGAGCAATCTTTTTCGGCAGCGTTGAATTCACGGCACCCGGCGTGTTGCTTGCCGCAGTTTCCGGCGCTCTGGCGTCTGGGATGGGGTATGCAATCTGGTATGCGGCTCTACGGGGATTAAAGGCGAGTCAGGCAGCGACGGTGCAGCTTTCCGTACCCATACTCGCAGGGATCGGCGGCGCGATGTTTCTCATGGAGCCATTCACACTTCGCCTTGTGATGGCATCGATCCTGACCCTTGGTGGAATCTGGCTGGTGCTCGCGCGGCGCTCACGTCGGCCAGCCGGTGCTTTTCAGGCATCCCGACCCGGCTCTCGGCCAACGCGCAGACGATGAGCAGGCTCGGTCTTTCGACGGCGCGTATCATGCGAGGGATCGAGGAGGTGCAGCGTGATTGATCGATGTTCCCGTCGCCGTTTTCTTGGCGGCCTCGGCGTCGCGTCGGGAGCGATCGCTGCATCGGGATGGGCAGTGCGCCGCGCTGCGGCACAGGTTTCTGACACTGCATCGCTCTATGCCTATGTGGGGTGCTTCACATCCGAGGCACGCGGCGCGCGCGGCGACGGCATCAACGTGTACCGTATCGATTCAGTATCGGGCGACTGGCACCATGTTCAGCTCGTTCCGGATCTCGTCAATCCTTCATTTCTCGCGATAGATCGCGAACACCGGTTCGTCTATTCGGCGCACGGGGATGAAGACTACGCGACCGCGTTTGCGATCGACTCGGGCAGCGGCCGGCTGACGCCGATCGGGTGGACGCCGAGCGGCGGCGAGCGACCCCGATTTTTCGGCCTCGATCCAGCCGGTGAGTTTCTGTACGCATGCAACGAGCGGGGACACAACATCGTCGCGTTTCGGGTCGATGCGGCGAACGGCGCTTTGATCCCGACCGCTCAGCGCGTGGCAGCCGCGAGCCCGGTGACAATCGTGTTCACCGGTGCCTGACACCGCCGGGATTTCACCGTAAACCGTGTATCCGGAATGGACCTTTGTGATCTGGCGGAGAGGGAGGGATTCGAACCCTCGAAGGGCTTTTAACCCTTACTCCCTTAGCAGGGGAGCGCTTTCGACCACTCAGCCACCTCTCCGATCGGGGTG
>JASFSB010000357.1:0-3538 GCA_050114615.1 Gammaproteobacteria bacterium | reverse complement strand
CAGCGCTGCCCCTTGCTGCCGTTGTAGCGGGCGAGCCCTGCAACGTAATCGCCGTCCTCGACGTCGAGATAGTGCTTCAGGATGCGGCAGCCGAGCAGCACGTTCATTTCGATGTCGAACAGGACGTTTCGGTCGCCGTTGCCGACGTCGAGCTCGTCGATCCAGAACGGCATGACCTGCATGAGCCCGAGGGCACGGGCGCGCGAAATCGCGTAACGGTCGAAATTGCTCTCGACGTCGATGACGGCGAGCACGAGCTCCGGCGCGACGCCGGCTTCAAGCGCGCGAAAGTGCACGGTCCTGAGTATTTCCAGCCGTTCGTCGGCATCCGGCACCTG
Organism: Gammaproteobacteria bacterium; assembly: GCA_050114615.1. GTDB lineage: Bacteria > Pseudomonadota > Gammaproteobacteria > Steroidobacterales > Rariloculaceae > JAHEEO01. Next base: position 3,200 of record JASFSB010000357.1, on the reverse strand, counting down.
CACTGCGAGCCGGTCTGACATATCCGTGAGCCAGATTTCGGCGGTGAAACGATCGTCGAAACTCTCGGCTGCCCCGATCGCGTCGATCAGCAGTTCGCGCAGCACCGGGTCGTACTGGTCGCGGGCCGGCGCGCTTTGCGCAGCCGCCAGCACCAGCAGAGCAACCGCAGCAGCGAGCGGCAACGACGCGTTGCAGCGCCGTGTCAGCGATGATCTGCCAGCCATGATTCGATTCCGTCGACCGGAAGGAGCTCGGAATCCTGACGGCGCCGATGCTTGTACTCGACTTTGTCCTGTTCGAGTGTCTTATCCGATATCACTATGCGATGCGGGATACCGATCAGATCCGCATCGGCGAACTTGAATCCGGGGCGCTGTGCGCGGTCGTCCACGAGCACGTCGAGACCGGCATCAGTCAGTTTCGCATAAATGCCCGCGGTAGCTTCTGCGACAGTGGTTGATTTGTCCATGTTGATCGGTATGACGACGATATCGAACGGTGCGATGGCAGCCGGCCAGATGATTCCGCGCTCATCATGGTTTTGCTCTATCGCTGCCGCGACGACGCGCGTCACACCAATGCCATAGCAGCCCATGACCATCGGCCGGGTGTTGCCTTCGGCGTCGAGCACGTTTGCGCCCATCGCCTCACTGTATTTCGTGCCCAGCTGAAAGATCTGACCGACTTCGATACCGCGTGCGATCTCCAGCGTGCCTGCTCCGGGTGCCGGGTCGCCGGCAACCGCATTGCGCAGGTCGGCCGCTTCGGGCAAAGGCAGATCGCGCTGCCAGTTCACGCCGGTGAGATGAAAATCCGCCTCGTTTGCGCCACAGACGAAGTCGGCAAGGACCGCCGCGGCGTAGTCGACATAAAGCGGAATTTGCAGTCCGACCGGGCCGACGAACCCCGGGACCGATCCGGTGGCCGCCACGACGTCATGCGCGGCGAGCATCGTCAGCGGCTTGGCGACGGCGGCCAGGCGTGCTGCCTTGAGCGCGTTGAGCTCGTGATCGCCACGCAGCAGCAGACCTACCGCCGGGGTCTGCGCGCCTTTGACGAGCAGCAGCTTCAGGCATCGGGCAGGGTCTACGTCGAGCGCACGGGCGAGATCGGCGATCGTACCGGCGCCGGGCGTGTGCGCGCGCTGCATCGCTGCAGCAGGCGGTGGCGGCGGCGCTGATTCAGCCGGCAGTTCGACGACCTCGACGTTGGCCGCGAAGCCGGTCGCATCGCAATAAGCGATCGCGTCTTCGCCTGCGGCGGCGAGCACCTGGAATTCCTCCGAGCGACTCCCGCCGATCGCGCCGCTGTCTGCCTGCACGATGCGGAATTCGAGCTGCAGGCGCTGGAAAATCCGCTGGTAAGTCGCGCGCATGAGCCGATAGCCTTCCTCCAGCGAGGCCTCGTCGACATGAAACGAATAAGCGTCCTTCATGATGAATTCCCGCGATCGCATCACGCCGAAGCGCGGACGAATCTCGTCTCTGAACTTCGTCTGTATCTGGTAGTAGTTGACGGGAAGTTGTCGGTAGCTCCTGAGCTCAGCCCGGGCGATTTCCGTCATCACTTCTTCATGTGTCGGGCCCAGGCAGAAGTCGCGGGCATGCCGGTCCTGAAACCGCAGCAGTTCCGGCCCGTAAGCATCCCAGCGACTCGACTCCTGCCACAGCTCGGCCGGCTGGACGGCCGTCATCCGCAATTCGAGCGCGCCTGCGCGGTCCATTTCCTCGCGCACGATGCGTTCGACCTTGTGGATGACACGCATGCCGAGCGGGAGCCAGTTGTACAGCCCCGAGGCGAGCCGACGGATCATGCCGGCCCGCAGCATCAGCTGGTGGGAGATGATTTCGGCATCCGCCGGCGGATCCTTGTAGGTGGTGATCGGAAATTTGCTGAAATACATGCGAGTGTTCGAGCGTGCACGGGTCGGAGGCGCGATTGTAACGGCGGCGGGTCCGGGCGGGCCAGACTCGGGCATTGCGATTGGGTCCGGATTGCCGCAGCATCGCGTTGCTATGCAAACCGCCAGTGACGACGACACCGAGCTCGATGCACCGCAACGGCGCAGGCGCGGCATTTTTCTGTTGCCGAATCTGCTCACGACCGGCGGGATATTCGCGGGCTTTTTTTCCATCGTCGCGGCGATCGATGGCAATTTCGCTATGGCTGCCTGGGCGACCATCGTTGCGTTCGTACTCGACGGTATGGATGGCCGTGTCGCGCGCCTGACGAATACCGAAAGCGATTTCGGCAAAGAGTACGACAGCCTCGCCGATATGGTCTCTTTCGGCGTCGCGCCGGCGATCATCACCTACCAGTGGGGTGTGGTACGCCTCGCCGAATACGGCGTCCTGTGGGGACGGCTCGGCTGGCTCGCGACCTTCCTGTTCGCCGTTGCCGCGGCATTCAGGCTGGCGCGCTTCAATACGTCGACACAGCGGATCGACAGGCAGTTCTTCGAGGGTGTGCCGAGTCCGCCGGCCGCGGTCGCCGTCGTGTCGATGGTCTGGCTGGCAAGCACCTATGAGCTGACGGCTCTGGTCGGACTCGTCGCGGGTATCTGCGTGACGGCCGCGGTCGGGCTGCTGATGGTCTCACGTTTTCGCTATCTGAGCTTCAAGAATCTGCGCCTGTCGCGACGCGTTCGGTTCGCAAACCTGCTGCTCATTCCGCTCGGACTGATCCTGATCTCGCTGGCGCCGCCGATCGTCATTTTCGTCGTCGCCGTGACCTATGTCGGCTCCGGACCCGCGAGCTGGGTGCTGCGTTATGGTCGCGAGCGTCGCGGAAAGGAGCGTTCGAAGTCCGCATGAGTCAGCTGCGCCGGGCATATCTCGCTGCGCTGGGCGTCGACGTCTGGATCGACCGTGCCGTTCAGGCGCGAGTGTCGCCTGACAGGGAAGTCGGCGAGCTCGACTGGGATGAGCTGCGTGCTGCAGTCAGCCGGTGCACGGCCTGTCCATTACATAGCACACGCCGCCAGACGGTCTTCGGTGTCGGTGATACCCATGCGCGGCTGCTCGTGGTCGGTGAGGCGCCCGGGGCGGATGAGGACCGGCTCGGCGAGCCTTTTGTGGGGCGCGCAGGCCAGTTGCTCAACGCGATGCTGCGCGCGATCGGGCTGGCGCGCGAAAACGTGTTCATCGCGAATATTCTCAAGTGCCGCCCGCCGAATAACCGCGATCCGAAACGCGAAGAG
>JASFSB010000356.1:0-3564 GCA_050114615.1 Gammaproteobacteria bacterium | reverse complement strand
CGCGGCATCGTACTGCGCAGTCGGGCGGATCGGTGAAGACGGTGCGGCAGCACCGACGCGCAGGAAATGTTCGACTGCAGCGTCCAGCATCCCGGCCGCCTGTGCCTGTTCACCCTGCTTGTAAATCGACGAGGCGACACGTTCGACGATTTCGCCGCGCTCGGGATCATCGGCCGGCAACATCGCATTGAGCTGCACGTAAGCCGACTCCGCAGCTGCGAAATCGCCAAGATCGAATTCGGAGTGGGCCGACACGGTCAGCGCCGTACGCAACAGACCCGGATCCGCTGGCGGAATCAAAGCAACAACGACGTTAGCCGCATCGCGGGCCAGGCCAAACTCGCCAAGCTCAAACAGTTTTTCTGCCGCATCGGTCTGCACGGTCACCGCGTATTCGTGATCGGGATAGGTCGTATAAAAGCGCAGCGCACTGTCGATGCCCTGTCGATGCCATTGACTGCGTTCAGGCCCCTCGAGCAGCGGCTCCTGTTCTGCGAATGCGAGCAATGCTGCGTAGCCCGCTTCCGCGCTTCTCTCATGCACCGGATACGCGTACGCCGTGCGCTCGTATTCCCGAGCCGCTTCGCCGAAGCGTTCGCTCTCGAACAGCACCTCGGCCAGGAGGAAGTTCGTGCCGGCCGACTCGGGCTCGTTCGGGAACGACTGCAGATAACTGCGATACCAGCGCGCAGCCTGCTCGTAGTCCTCGACATTGCCGGATTCCTGTGCCTGCGCATGGTGATAAGCGGCGAGGTCAGTGAGATTGGTCTTGAGAAACGCGACGACTTCGGGTTGTTCTTCGTAGGTGAATGCCGCCCAGTAGGGGCTGTCCGGACCATAAACTTCGACGAACTCGCGTTTTCCTTCGAGCACGAGATCGGCGAAGCCGCCCTGCTTGAAGGCTTCAATGACCTCGACCGCCATGAACGGAGCCTTCGCGTGGTACGGGTCGAGCTCGACGAAGGCGCGATAGGCGTCGGCTGCGTCCTGAAACCGCTCCTGATCGATATAGAGATCGCCGAGGTGCGTGTAAACGACATAAGAGTACGGTCGCGTGCCTATGTCGCGAAAATGATCAGTGATCGACTCCGGCCCGTCCATGTAAGAAAAGCCGATCGACACGACACGCAACGTGTCATCGATGAGTTCCTGTTCTGCCCGACCCATCTGGCTGTATACGTCTGCCGGATCAGGCGGTGAATCGCCGTCGACCTTGAATTTTCGATCGAGCAGCGCGAAGAACGGACTGAGACTGTCCTCATGGCGCACCTGCTTGAACTGCGCCCATCCCTGCTTGTAGAGCGACTGCTCGTAAAAGCTCGACTCCGGCCCATACTCGAGCACGAATTCATACGCATCTTCGGCGTCTGCATAGCGCTGCTCGACAAACAGCATTTCTCCACGACGAAAATGCGCTTCGTCGATATGTACGGTCTGTGGATACTCCGTCACCAAACGATCGAGCGTCGTCAGCGCGTCCTCTATTCGGCCTGCTGCCTCATGCGCGCGAGCCAGCTGATACAAAACGAGGTCGCGCTTTTCGTATCCCGGATAGGATTCGAGCAATTGCTCATACAGGTTGACGGTGCTGCCGGCTTCATCGCCGAGCGCTCCGAGGCCTGCGGCAAGCTGCTCGCCTTCCTCCGTTTCCAGCTGCAGATCGGCGAGTCGGCGCATCGCCTCCGCTCGCAATAGCGGATCGTCCGAAGCCAGATCCAGAAACTCTCGATAGCTCTCGATCGCCTTTTGTTCACTGCCGGATATCGACTGCGACGTATCGACCGCAACTTCGACCTCCTCGAGTTCCCGAATCGTGCCTTCATCGTCGTGTTTATTCCGTCCAAACGGCCAGATTGCCATCGCGGCGATGATCGGAACGAGAATGGCGTTGCTCATTCCGGGCCTCCGGCAAGGACTTCCGGATCGGTGTCCGGCTCTGCCGCGGGCACCACGGCCGCCGCGCGATCGTAGATTGCGGCGAGCGAGAAACGGGCCTGCACCATATACGTACCGAGACGATTACGCTGCGCGGTGAGCTCGTCGATCGCAATGTCCTGCAGGTATGCCTGCTGCCGGACGAAGGCCTGATCCGTTTCCGTTTGCAGGCTTGCGACGCGCCCGCTCAATGAGGCGACACGGGCCGACTGGCCGGTAAACGCATCGGGCCAGTCGTCGCGCGCGTTTCTGACGCGCAAATTGAGACGGTCCGCCGCGCGCAGCTCGCGATCGAGGTCCCGAATGGCACGTCGCTGCCGCCACAGACGCTCGTGATACTGCTTACGCAGGTCCCAGATGAGCAATCCCTTGAGAAAGCGCTGCTTGTAGCGCAACTCCTGGGCGCGTTCGTCGTCGCCCAGCATCGCCAGCTGCGACTCCATGCCGCTGAGATCCTGCCAGAGCATTTGTTGTTCGCGGCTGCCGAGTGCAACGACGTCTTCGCTTCGTTCAATGGCGTTCAATCGAGACTCGAGCTCGACACGCCGTGCGTTCATCCATTCGACGTCGACATTGGCGAGACTCGCATCGAGCACGGGCCGCCGCTGAACGTAGGCGCGTTGTTTCGTATCGAGAATGTCATCGAAGGCAGTCAGGCTGCGTGCCCATTCCTCGATGTTGCGCTTCAGATGCAGCAGGTCGCGATAATTTTTCAACCCTTCCTGAAAACGATGCGTGGAAATCATCGCGTAGAGATAGCGTGTCTCGACTGTGTCCGGCATCTCGTCGAGCTGCCAGTACCAGCCGGTGCCATCGACCGTGCCGCTTTCGAGCAGATCAACGAGCAATGTGCCGTTGGCGACCTGCTCGATCGCCGCATCGAGGCGCTCGATTTCCGTGCTGAATTCACCGATTGCGCGTGTGTAGTGCTCGACCGCCTGCCCGTCGGCGCCGAGTTGCGCATAGGCATAGGGAACGGCAAGCAGCGATTCCTGAACGGCGGGATCGAGCAGATCGCGACCGCGCAGCTCGATCCAGGGAGCGAGCGCAGATCGATAATTTTCACGCTCCGCATCGGCCCAGCCAACGCCGAGCAGCGCCTTGGTCGAAAACGGCCCGTCGAGGCGTACGCGCTGCAACGGCGGCTTTGCCGCCTCCGGCGCGTTTGCCTGCAGCCAGGCGTAACCGAGCGCCACGTTGGCCTTGTCCCGCAGCGCGACGGCCCCCTCATCCTCGTCTTCGAGCATGCCGATTTCCTCGAGAACGGCCGCTCCGGATTCGATCTCGCCGAGTCGCACCAGCGCCACGCCGACATTGTACCTGGCATAGTCGACCCAGCGTTCGCCGCGCCGCGGCCAGGACTCGAGCACCGTCAGGGCGTCGCCAAAGCGCCCGAGATCCATCAGCACCTGCGCCTGCAACATCTTCCGATCCGGCTCGAGCTCCTCGGGAAGCTCACCGCGAATTCTTCCCAGTGCCGCGAGCGAGTCTTCCAGATAGCCGCGCTGGTGCCAGATTCTGGCAAGGAAAAACCAGGCGCGATCGTGCAACTCGGGCTCGACGTTGCCCGCAAGCAGATTTTCGAAAATGCTGCCCGAGAGTCTGTGTTGCCCGTATGACAGGTACAGG
>JASFSB010000355.1:0-3574 GCA_050114615.1 Gammaproteobacteria bacterium | reverse complement strand
AGCTAGCCGCTTACGCCCCGGCGTCGCCCCACCTTACTGCCTCGTACGAGGGAGCCTTGATCTACTGGCTCTATATTCTCCTTAGCTCCGTCGGCGGTTTACTCGTCGGAGTGGTCGGAACCGGCAGCAGCCTGATCATACTGCCGTCGCTCGCACTCATTTTTTCCACAGCGACAGTCGGCGGCGCCTCTCTGCGACTTGCCGCCGGCACAACGATGGCAACGGTTGCAGTGGGTGCGATTGCCGGAGCGATCGCGCAGCATCGCGCACGTCAGGTCGACCTGCGTCTTTTCCGCCTCACGATTTTGCCGTACGCGCTCGGCTCCCTGGCAGGACCGTGGTTCAGTCGAGCGCTGCCTGCCGGAATACTGACTGCCTACGTGTCAGGCGTCATTGGTGTCCTGGGTTTGCGCATGCTCTTCAGTCATTCGCCGGCGGTCGCACAAGGCCGCAACTATCGTGCTCATCGATGGCAAATCAGCGTCGTGCTGACGATCATCAGTATCGGGTGCAGCATCGCCGGCATCTCGTCGGGCATATTCGCGATCCCGTATCTGAGCAGATATACGGCTGCTTTGCGAACGGCCATCGGTACATCCACGGCAAGCGCGGCCATATATTCGGTTTTTGCAACTATCGGATATGTAACCGCAGGCTGGTCTGCAGATGAACTGCCAGGCGGCAGCGTCGGCTTCGTGTTTTTTCCGGCATTTGCCGTCATGGCGACAACGGCGCTGATCGTCACGCCGATCGGCGTCAGGCTCGCGTCCCGATTCAATGAACAGATACTCCGCAGTCTTTTCGCTGTCTTTCTGCTGGCGGCCGCAGCAACGGTTGCCATCGCGAATCGGGCACCCTGAGGAAATCGATGACGTATGACTATTTCATCGGCTTGCCGTCGTCGCAGTTTGAACTCACACTCTCAGCGCGGAAACGGCTTCAGCGGCAACGGCGTGTCGGGGTCGAGCAGCGGAGTGCGCGCGACGTTCATGAACATCGACATAATCGTGTATTCACCCTGCAGCAGCGTTACTTCGGCAACTCCGCGTTCGCCGAAATTGGCCACCATCCGGTCGTAAGTCGCATCGCTGACGCTGTGATTTTGCAGGAGCTCGATACAAAAGTCGTAGAGAGCGTCCTCGTCTTCACTCATGTCCGGGGGGCGACGGCCTGATGCGAGCGCCTCCATCACTTCCGGCTTCAGGCCGGATCTGAGTGCCGCCTCGTCGTGCAGATCCCAGATGACCTGCTGCGTCCAGTGGCGGGCCACAATGAGCATCGCGAAGTGGGTCAGTTTCTCGCCGATTGCACTTTGATCGGTTTCGATGACTTCGTGCACATAGGTCTGAATGTCCAAAAACGGGAGCAGGACTTCCGGCACGCGCATATAGCCCCACCAAAACCCAAACGGATCGCCCTGGCGGGCCTCAACGAATCCATCATAGGCTGCCTTTTGCGCTTCGGTCATTTGATTCACGGGCACCGGGCCCAGGCGCTGCTGCGCACTGGCCATTGCAGCGAAGCCGAGCGCGGCGACGATGGCGATTACACGATTGCGTGCGTTCATGTTCGACTCCTGTTTATTCCAAAAAGCGCCTATTGGGGGAAGGGGGCAAGCCGCCCGTTCGGGGCCGATTCGGGATACGCCATATTCACTGCCAGCGAGAGGTAGCTATACAGACCCACGGTGACCGCAGTTTGCACAACGCCTTCTTCACCGAACATCGCCACGGCCCGTGCGTAAGTCGCATCACTGACACGCTTGTTCTGCAGCAGCTCGGTACAAAAGGCATAGGCAATTTCTTCGTCTTCAGCCATATTCTTCGGGTGTCTTCCTTCCTCGAGCGCTGCGACGGTATCGCGACTGAGTCCCTCTCTGATCGCATCCTCTTCGTGGGCGACCCATATGTCGTTGGTCCAGTATCGCGCGACGATCATGATGATGAAGTGGACGAGCTTCTGACTGATTCTCGGATTGACGTGCACCTGCTCGTGAAGCTCCCGGATCGGCCCGAGGATCTCCGGAAGATGGACATACACGGTCCAAAGGTTCGGCCCGCCTGCACCCACGCTCCCTGCCGCACCGGCGCCGCCCAGTTCACCCAGTCCGTCCGGTCTTACCGCCCGGTATTCGGCGAGTGCTCTGCGCAGCGGCTCTGTCATCGCGTCTGCGGCAATGGCTGAGAGGCGATTCTGCGGGCTCGCGGGTGTGGGCAGCGGCGCCTGCCCGCGCGTCTCGATGGTCATACTGCATGTGACGATCAAAATCACAACGCTCAGGCAAAATCTCGCTGTCATGTGTGCCTCCTGTACGGGCAGGCGTGCCGGCCGTGGCAGCCAGTCATCGCAGATGTGCGGGCGAGAGTGCCCGAATCTGATTCAGGATCGAGCTGACCCTCTGTTCGAGGAGGATCCTGCCCAATGCCGGGACGACGACCTCACGGTCTTCAACTGCAATCATGTCGGGGCGGAGCCACTCGCGCTCCGGATCCACGAACAGTAATTCAGCCTGGTCCTCAACGCGTTTTCGCCGCTCGGCGGAAACCGTCAGGCTCGCCCAGCGACGCAGGTAGTCGGCGTTCAGGGTCATACCCTGTCCAGGCCGTATTTCGTGAGCGGTGACGTAGAAAACGCGCACCTCGAATGGTCGCTGATCAGCCTCGAGCCGCCGCGAAAGATTCTCCAGCGTGCGGTCGGCCGCTCCGGTGCCCTCGTCAGCAATGATTACGACGTACTCGAAGCCACCTATTGCAATGGCTCGACTCACTGTCTCGTAGGCGTTTGCGGACGCAGCAGCATCCGGCGTAATCGGCGCCACTAACGCGTTGCCGAGTTCTTCGGCCACCCGCCGGGCCACGTAGCGTGCGACCTGCACGTGATTCGCCACGGCCATCGAGCTGCCGCCGCCATAGACGAGGGTGGTCTTGCCCGACGCGACGACAGCCGGCAGAGATTCCGCCGTGTAGTCCTCGAGCCAGACCGATCGTTCAGGCGTCACTGACTGAGCCCACACGGGAACCCCCGGCAGACCGGCAAGCACGAGGATAATTGCAGTCTTCAAAACCACTCCTTCAACGGTCATACAGCCGGTGCGTCCTGCACGTCACTCGCGAGGCAGAGCGAACACATACAACGAGTGCCCGTGTCCGGGGACGCGGATGTCCGGAGTAATCGTAGCCGGAACGTTGCGCGTGCTGCCGCCGCCCAGTCCCGTCGTTACGGCGACATATTGCCTGCCGTCGAGCGCGAAACTGATCGGAAAACCCTGCACGGAAGTCGCGAGCCGGGTTTCCCAGACCACCTCACCGTTGCGCACGTCTACAGCTTTGAAACTGCGGTCGAGGTCACCGACGAACGCCAGCCCCCCCGCTGTCGACAATACCGACGTCAGGAAGGAGGCGCGCTGCTCCAGCGACCAGACCTCTTCGAGCGTATCGACATTGAAGGCGGCGAGCTTGCCGACATTGCCGTTTGCGCCGGGTGCTGCATAGAAACGGCGATCCGCACCGCCGCCGCTTCCGCCGCCTGGCTGCAGTTCGACAGCGCGTGCGCGCATCTGCATACAGCTCTGGCT